>CAZGVQ010000023.1:0-15009 GCA_964529355.1 uncultured Acidimicrobiales bacterium | reverse complement strand
GTATCGGACCCAGCCACAAAAAGCGCACATTGCGACAACTGCAGCAGTCAGCCCATCAGCATAACGCTCTTGTGGTGCGATCAACGACGCGGGTAACGAGTCAGGCTCATTGTGCAGTTTTGCGCTTGGTGAGAGCGGTTAGAGTCGCCTGGAGCGGGCGGAAGGCGACAAGCGCGCCGTGGCCGATAGCGAAGCGCAGAGAGAGCGAGCTCGCGAGCGAACGACCAGAAACAGAGAGAGCGGACGACCAGAGGCTACGCGGAATCTTCGCCTGGGGTTATGTGGCCCATTCTTTCGCGTTTGGTTTCTAGGTAGCGGATGTTTTCGGGGTTGGCATCTACGTGGAGGGGCATTCGGCCGGCGATGGTGAGGCCGTAGCCGTCGAGGCCGCCGTATTTGGCGGGGTTGTTGGTCATGAGTTTCATCTCGGTGATCCCGAGGTCGGCGAGGATCTGGGCGCCGACGCCGTACTCGCGACTGTCGGCGGGTAGACCCTGGGCGAGGTTGGCTTCGACGGTGTCGGCGCCTTCGTCCTGGAGCTCATAAGCGCGAAGCTTGTGGGCGATGCCGATGCCGCGACCTTCGTGACCTCGCAGGTACAGCACCACTCCCCTGCCGGCTTCGCCGATGATCTCGAGTGCGGCGTCGAGTTGCGAACCGCAGTCGCACCGGATGCTGCCGAGCAGATCGCCGGTGAGGCACTCGGAGTGCACCCGGACCAACAGCGGTTCGTCGCCCTGCACATCGCCGAGTTGATAGGCCACGTGTTCCTCGTCGTCGAGCAGCGACCGATAGGCGTGCGCGGTGAAGTCGCCGAACTTGGTGGGGATTCGGGCCGAGGCGAACTTCTCAACCAGCTTCTCGGAGCGACGGCGATAGCGGATCAGGTCGGCGATGCTGATGGTGAGCAGCCCGTGCTCCTTGCCGAATTCGAGCAGGTCGGGGAGTCGGGCCATCGAGCCGTCTTCGTTGACGATCTCACACAGCACCCCAACCGGTTCGCGCCCCGCCATGCCGCAAAGATCGACACCTGCTTCGGTGTGCCCGGCGCGCTTGAGAACTCCGCCTGATCGGGCCACCAGCGGAAAGATGTGGCCGGGCCGGTTGAACTCTTCAGCCCGGGCGATGGGGTTCGCAAGGGCGTTGACCGTCTTGGTGCGGTCGCTGGCCGAGATTCCCGTTGTGGTTCCGGCGATGACATCGACGGTCACGGTGAACGCCGTGCGCATCGACTCGGTGTTTTCGGCCACCATGAGCGGCAGTCGGAGCGCATCGGCTCGGTCCTGGTTCATGGGAGCGCAGATAACGCCGCTGGTGTGGCGGACCATGAAGGCCATCTTCTCGTCGGTCATCGCGTCGGCGGCGATGATGAGGTCGCCTTCGTTCTCGCGGTCTTCGTCGTCGACGACGATGAGGAACTCGCCACGTTTGTAGGCCTCGATGGCTTGGGGAATCGAGGCAAGGCCCGAGTTGCTCACAGGAGTGAGATCGCCGCTGTCGTGTGTCATTGCTGCATCTCCGGAGTTTGGGTGGTCGGGAGGCCGTCGAGGCGGCCGCTGAGAAGGAGTTTCTCGACGTGTTTGCCGAGAATGTCGGTTTCGATGTTCACGGTGTCGCCAACGTCTCGGTGGCCCAGAGTCGTAACGGCGAGTGTGTGGGGAATGACGGCGATGTCGAAGCTGGTGTCTCCGATATCGGCCACGGTGAGGCTGATGCCGTCGAGGCAGATGCTGCCTTTGTGCACGATGTGGGCGCCTAAGGCAGGCGGTACCGCAAACGACATCCGCCACGAACCATCGTCGAGTTCCTGTTTGGCCAACACGGTGGTGACCCCATCGACGTGACCCTGCACGATATGGCCACCGAATCGGCCGTTGGCGGCCATCGGCCGCTCAAGATTCACCGGGCTTCCGGTGCCCAGTTCGCCCAGATTGGTGCGGTCCATGGTTTCGGGCACCGCGTCGGCGGTCCACCAGAGTTGGCCGTCGGTTTCGCCCGAGGAGGTGAGCGTGAGGCAGCAGCCGTTGACGGCGATCGAGGCCCCAAGGTCCGACCCTTCAAGCACGACCGAGGAGTTGATGGCGATCCGCACACCGTCGCCGTGAGGCTCGATGGAACGTACGCTGCCGAGTTCTTCGACGATTCCCGTAAACATGCCGAACCAGCCTCCCAGTAGGACTTTCTAGAACGTGTTCTAGTTTCGCGGACGGTTGGTGAATCCGCAACTGCTTTCCCACGGTCCACACCAGCCCTGTTGCCCATCATCGCGGGCAACCAGCCAATCCAGCGAGTCAGCCCGCCAGAACGAGTGCCGGTTTTGCCGTACCGTCGCGGTGGGCCTGATAGACCGCCAGCAAACGCCCGGCGTTGTTCACGATGGGCCACGGGCCATCGCCCACGACACCGAGCAGGTCGCGAGCCAGAACCTTCCCGTGGCCAATGGACACCTCAAGGTCCTCGTGGACCTCGGTCAGCCCCATGCTGCGCACCCCCTCGGCGGCAGGCAGCACCACCATCGCCTCAAGCGGGTTGGCCTGATCGAGGCCGAACGATCCAACGGCAGTGCGACGTAGCGATCGTAGGTGGGCTCCCCCGCCGAGGGCCTCACCGATATCGGCAGCAAGGGTGCGAATATAGGTACCCGACGTGCAGTCGACGGTCACCTGGAAAGCCAACGACTCAACGTCGCCTTCGGCGGTCGTGAGCGGCGCCACATCGAGCCGCGAGATGGTGACCGGGCGAGGCTTCCGTTCGACGGTCTTTCCCTCGCGAGCCAGTTCGTGCAATCGCTTGCCGCCGACTTTGAGCGCCGACACCATCGGTGGAATCTGCTCGATGTCTCCGCGGAACCGGGAGGCGGCCTCCTCGACCTCAGCGAGTGTCACGCCCGCCATATCGAAGGTGCCAGTGACATCTCCCGCCGCATCGAGCGTTGACGTGGTGGTTCCCAACTGCACCTCGCCCACGTACGACTTGGGCAAACCGGTGAGAAAGGTGAGCAGGCGTGTGGCCCGTCCAACTCCAAGCACCAGCACCCCGGTGGCATCGGGGTCGAGGGTTCCCGAGTGGCCGACCTTTTTGGTTTGCAGAAGCTTGCGCGCCCGCGCCACGACATCGTGCGATGTCCAGCCCGCATCCTTGTCGACGATCACGATGCCGCCCTCGGGCGGAATCACGGGAGGAGGAGCGGTCTCGCTCACTCTTCTTCAGAGGCGCTATCGGCCGGGTCGATTCCCCGGAGGATGTCATCGATGCGTTCGGCCGACCGAAGCACATTGTCGATGGCGAACTGGAACGGCGGCACCCGACGAACCCGAGCCTGGTTGCCCACCGCCCGCTGCAAACGGACGCGCTCCTCACCGAGCGTGTCGAGCACAAGTTCGTCGTCATCGGGTTCGAGATTCGAGACCGACACGACGGCCTTGGACAGATTTCCGTCGACCTCGACCGAAGTAACCGACACGAGGCTGAGCTCGTCGCGGTCGATACGTTCGAGTTCTTCAGCGATGATCTGGCGAAACAGCTCGCCCAGACGATCGCCACGATCGACCTGTCGCCCACGGGTGGGCCTGCGACGACTCACGGGATCTGCCGGAGACTAGGTGCGAGCGATCTCGCGCTCTTCGTAGGTCTCGATGATGTCGCCATCTCGAAGATCCTGGAAGTCGCTGAGACCGATACCGCACTCGTATCCGGATTGCACTTCACGCACATCGTCCTTGAAGCGACGGAGCGAGCTGATGTCGCCCTTCCAGATGATCGCGCCGTCGCGAAGGAACCGAACCTTGGAACCTCGGGTGATAACGCCGTTCTGGACCATGCAACCGGCAATGGTGCCGATCTTGGGGACCTTGAACAGCTCGCGCACCTCGGCGTCGCCCGTGACCACTTCTTCGTACTCGGGGGCAAGCATGCCGACCATGGCACTCTCGATGTCCTCGAGCAGCTTGTAAATGATCTCGTAGGTACGGATCTCGACGTTCTCTTCATCGGCAAGGTCGCGGGCCTTGCGGTCGGGACGTACGTTGAAGCCGATGATGCTGGCATTCGATGCGGCGGCGAGCTGGATGTCGTTTTCGGTGATGCCACCCACCGCTCGGTGGACAAACGCCAGCTTGACGTCGTCGCGCTCGAGCTTTCGGAGGCTTTCGGTGACCGCTTCGAGCGAACCGTTGACGTCGGCCTTGAGCAACATGTTGAGCGTTGCAGCCTCGCCAGCCTGAATCTGGCTGAAGATGTCCTCGAGCTTGGCGCCACCGCTCATGGCATGGGCATCGCGGCCAAGGTTGGTTTGGCGGTGGTAGTACTCGCGGGCGTCGGCGACCTTGCTGGCCACCTTCTCCGACGGTGCAACCACAAACTGGTCGCCAGCCTCGGCTGGCTCGGACAGACCGAGAACCTCGACAGGCGTGGACGGACCGGCCTCTTTGACCTGCTCGCCCTTGTCGTTGACCAGCGCCCGGACCTTGCCCCATGCAGCGCCGGCAACCATGGGGTCACCGACCCGCAGGGTTCCGTGCTGGACCAGAACGGTCGCTACCGGGCCACGGCCGATGTCGAGGTGCGATTCGAGCACCGCACCGCTGGTTTGGCCGTCGGGGGAGGCCCGAAGCTCTTCGACCTCAGCGACCAGCACCAGGTTGTCGATGAGTTCATCGATGCCGATGTTCTGCAATGCCGAGACCTGCGAGGTGACGACGTCGCCGCCCCACCCTTCGGTGATGAGTTCCTGCTCGGCGAGTTCCTGGTAGACGCGATCGGGGTTCGAGCCTTCGCGGTCAATCTTGTTGACGGCAACCACGATGGGCACCTCGGCCGCCTTGGCGTGGTTGAGCGCCTCGATGGTCTGGGGCATCACGCCGTCGTCGGCAGCCACCACCAGGACCACGATGTCGGTAGCCTGCGCGCCACGCTTTCGCATGGCGGTGAAGGCCTCGTGACCAGGGGTATCGATAAACGTAAGCTTCTTGCCGTCACGTTCGATCTGGTAGGCGCCGATGTGCTGGGTGATGCCACCGGCCTCGCCATCGACGACGTTGCTCTCGCGAATGCGGTCGAGCAGCAGGGTCTTTCCGTGATCGACGTGGCCCATGATGGTGATAACCGGAGGCCGGATGGGCGCATCGGAGGTATCGACCTCGGCGTCGGCGCCGAGGAGCTTCATGAGCTCGACTTCCTGCTCCTCGCCCGGGTCGACCATACGAATCTCGGCGCCGATTTCGGCGGCGAAGAGTTCGATCATGTCGTCGGTGAGCGACTGGGTAGCCGTGACCATTTCGCCCTGTTGCATCAGGAACCGAACGACGTCGGCGGCAGTGCGGTTGAGCTTCGGGCCCAGGTCAAGCGGGGTCGATGAGCGCTCGATGACGACTTCGCCTTCGGGCACTGCGGCATCGACGGGCGTATACGACGGAGCGTCCATTGGCTGGAGCTCTTCGATATTGCGACGACGGCGACCGCGTCGACGAGGAGGACGTCGGCCCGGACCGCCACCAGGACGACCGCCGCCGGGGCGACCGCCACCAGGGCCGCCACCACCGGGACCACCGGGACGGCTTCCGGGCGCACCGCCACCACCGGAGGGCCGCGAACCGCCGCGGCCGGGGGCCGACGGGGCAGGACCTCGCCCGCCGCGACCGGGCGGCGGAGGAATGGGCTTGCCGGTGCGCGACTGAGGCGGACCAGGCGGCGGAGGAATCGGCTTGCCTGAAGAGGACTTGGGAGGCGCACCGGCGCCGGGGGCTGCTTCGGCTCGGGGCGCAGCGGGAGCAGAGGGCTTTGCGCCAATATCGTTGACCGGAGCAGCGGGCGCCGACGGGGCGGGAGCGGCCTCGGGAACCGCGGCAGAGGGCCGCGGTGGCGGCTTGCTACCACTTGAAGAAATGACCCGTTTGGGTGCTGCTGGTTCTGGAGGAGGCGTGGCCGCAACCGGCTCGGGGGCCGGTTCGGGCTCGGGCGCGGGTTCTGGCGCAGCTTCAGCGGCGGGCGCTGAGGGAGCGGCCGGAGCTTCGGCTTCGCTCTGCTGGGCCGCCAGCAGCGCTGCGACCTCGGCTTCTGCTTCGGCGGCCTTCTTGGCGGCTTCGGCTGCCTCGGCCTCAAGCTTGGCGACCTTCTCGGCTTCCTTGGCGGCCTTCTCGGCCTCTTTCTTTGCCTTCGCAGCAGCCTTCTTCTCGGCGGCCTCGCGCTTGGCCTTCGCCTTTTCGTCCTCGGGCTGTTCGTCGCGGATGAGACCCTCGCGTTCGGCCTTCCGACGGGCGCGGTCGGCGTGAGCCTCCTCCATGCTTGAGGAGTGGCTCTTCACACCAATGCCTAGGGATTCACAGAGGTCGAGACACTCTGCATTCGTGAGTCCCAGTTCCCTGGCAAGTTCGTATACGCGGATCTTGGCTGCCAACGGTTTGTGTTCTCAGTCCTTGTTTCTTCTTGTTTCTTCTTGTTTCTTCTTCGAGCTTCTGTTTCTGGTGTTGCTGACGTTCTCAAGCGTTGCTCAAGGGTTCATACTGTCACGATCTGATCCGAAGAGACGTGTTCGGGGTAAGGCGCGGCTGGTGCGCGCAGCCTCGATTCTCCGGCGAGACGGATCCAAGCAGAATACCCGCACAAACGGGACTCTGCGTCGTTGTTCTTTCTTACTCTTCCTCGGCCGTCGCTGAAGCTTCAGCCTCGTCGGCATCGGCTGAGGCGTCTTTGGTGTCTCCGGTGTCTTCGGCGGCATCATCGGCCGCCGCCTCGGCACCATCGATTTCGTCGGCGGTGCCTTCGCCATCTTCGCCGTCTTCACCGTCTTCACCAGCGCCTTCGACACCCGCGGTGAGCTCGTTCCACTGCTCGACGCTGATGGCATCGCTGCCGTCGGCCGGCTGCCACATCTGCTCGCCGGTCTCCTCGTTGACGATCCACTCGCCGTCGGCCCAGTCGACCGCGCCGTAGGCCTCTTCCTCAGCAAGCTGGGTCTCGGACTTGATGTCGACCCGCCAGCCGGTAAGCCGCGCCGCGAGGCGGGCGTTCTGGCCTTCTTTTCCGATGGCCAGCGAAAGCTGGTAGTCGGGAACGATGACCTCGGCCGTGCCGGTTTCCTCGATGATGCGCACTTCTTTCACCTTCGCAGGCGACAGCGCCTTCATAATGAAATCGCGAAGATCCTCCGAGAACGGGATGATGTCGATCTTTTCGCCCCGCAGCTCGTTGACCACCATGCGAACCCGTGCACCGCGGGCACCGACGCACGCGCCGACCGGGTCGACGTTTCCGTCGTTGGAGTACACGGCGATCTTGGTGCGGTGTCCTGGTTCGCGGGCGCAGGCCTTGATCTCGACGATGCCGTCGGCAATTTCGGGCACTTCGAGCTCAAACAGGCGTTTTACCAGGCCAGGATGGGTACGGCTCACAACAATCTGGGGGCCCTTAGCGGTCTTGCGAACCTCGACGATGTAGGCCTTGAGCCGACTGTTGGGCTCGGGACGCTCGTAGGGCACCTGTTCGGCCTGGGGCAGCAATGCCTCAACCCGACCGAGGTCGAGCAGCGTGTAGCGCGAGTCGGTCTGCTGGATCATGCCGGTGACGATGTCGCCCTCGCGCCCTGCATACTCCTCGTACTTCATCTCGCGCTCGGCCTCACGGATGCGCTGGGTCATCACCTGACGCGCGGTTTGAGCCGCGATTCGTCCGAAGTCGTCCGGGGTGACGTCGATCTCGGGGCCAAACGGCACACCGTCGGCGTCGAGCTCCTGGGCCATGACTCGAATGTCCATCGAGTCGGGGTCGATGGTGACCCACGAGAACTGATGCGCATCCGGTGACCGTTTGTAGGCGGTCTCCAGTGCGTCGGCGAGCGCTGCGAACAGTGCGTCGACCGAGATTCCCTTCTCCGAGGCGAGCGCCTGGAGCGCTTCCATCATCTCTGCATTCATGATGCCGCTCTCTTCTCTGTGTCTCTTGAGTTTGTCTTGGCTGACTTGGTGTTCTTGGGCTTTGGTCCACCGGGCTTTTCCTGGGGACCCCAATCGAAGACCGTGGTGGCCTTGGCGATCTGGTCAAACGGGATAGAAACGTCGGTGTCGGGGCTTTCCGCCGTGACGGCGAGTGTGATGCCATCGTCGTCGGCCGCTACGAGCGTGCCCTCGTTGCGACGATCGCCCTCGAAACCGGGAAAGGTCTTCACCTTGATGGTCTCCCCGACCGACCGCTTGAAGTGATCGGGCGTGCGCAGCTTGCGTTCGAGACCCGGCGAGCTCACCTCGAGGGTGAACGCGCTGGCAATGAGGTCCTGCTCTTCGATGTCGCGGGCGACCAGCTTGCTGAGCTTTTGCAGCATGGCCAGATCGGCGCCTGCCTTGGGATCGGGTTTGTCGAGCCGATCGGCGGTGATGCGAAGCGTGCCGCCGGTGAACTCGACATCGAACACCTCGAGATTGAGGTCGGGAGCATACGAATCGGCGAGCTCGCGAATGGTGTCAACGGTACTCACTGGTGGTCACTCCTCTCAGAACGGCGAAACGGACAGCTCGTTGAATACAAGAAAGGCGTGGGCCAAAGCCCACGCCAGCTCAAAGAACAATTGCGTAGCGCAACCCTACCAGAACACAAGCCGATTTCGCCCTCGGAGCCACCGCCCGGTCAGCCGATGCTTCGCCCGCCGTCGACGTCAAGACCCACTCCCGTGAGGAACTCGG
This sequence comes from uncultured Acidimicrobiales bacterium, assembly GCA_964529355.1. Classification (GTDB taxonomy): domain Bacteria; phylum Actinomycetota; class Acidimicrobiia; order Acidimicrobiales; family SHLQ01; genus CALLQB01. The sequence goes on along the minus strand of CAZGVQ010000023.1, from coordinate 6,337 downwards.
CTTCTTCCGATGCCAGGAACGCAACTGCGCTGGCCACGTCGGTCGGCATCGCCCGCCGACCCATCGGGATACCGTCAATCACACTTTGATGTCAGCTACCAGCACCTTGGCGCCTTCGGACGCGAACTTTCGACAGATCGCTTCACCGAATCCGGCAGCACCCCCTCCTGTTCGACGAGTGACCTTGAGTTCTTCTACTTGCCGGTGAACTTCGGCTCGCGCCGCTCACCCATGGCCAAGGTGCCTTCGGCGAAATCGGCGGTGGCACGAAGCCGTTCCTGCTCGACGGCCTCATGAGAGGTGGCAGCCACCACCTGGGCAGCCAAATCTCCGCGGAGCGTCTTGCGGATCGAGGTGACCGCGAGCGGGGCAGAAATCGCGATCTCGCGGGCGAACGCGTGGGCCTCGTCTCGGAGGTCATCGAGCGGCACAAGTTTGTCGGCCAGGCCGATCTGCACGGCTTCGTCGCCCTTCACCCGACGACCGGTGTACAGCAGATCGGCGGTGAGCTGAGGCCCGACCAATCGGGGCAGGGTTGCACTGAGTCCAAAACCCTGATGAAACCCGAGTCGGGCAAAGTTGGCGCTGAACCGGGCTTCGGGCGCCGCGTAGCGGAAGTCGGCCGAGAGCGCGAGCCCCATACCGCCGCCGATGGCCGCGCCCTGCACCGTCGCGACGATCGGCTTGGCGTTCTCGAAGATCCGCGCAGCCGCCGCATACAAGTCGTCGGTGGTATAGGTGCGATCGCCCCCAAAGTCGGCCCCGGCACAGAAGTGCTTGCCCTCCGCCACCAGGAGCACCGACCGGCAGCGGTCGTCATCGTCGAGCACCGCCAGCGCATCGGCCACGCCGCCGATCTGGTCGAGCGAGAAGTGGTTGTTTGGCGGATTGCAGAGGGATACCACGGCGACGAAATCATCGTGTACCGAAGCCTTCACCGCTGGATTCTCAAATACCTGCTCAGACACTGCTTCCCTCTCTCTGCTTCTCTACTTCTTTACTTCTTCCCGACTTCGTTGAACGGCTTGCCCTTGTCGGGGTTGGGCTCGCGGGGCAGGCCCAGCACGTTCTCGCCGAGAATGTTGTGCTGGATCTCGTCGGTGCCACCGGCAATCGATTGCGCCGGGGTCGATACCAGCACCTCGGCGATGGTGGCGTCGACCGGGTCGTCGCTGGCTTTGAGCAGGCCTCGTGCTCCGGCGATGAGCGAGTGCACGTGATTGCTCCTGCGGGCAACTTCAGACAGCGCCAGCTTCCCGATGGACCCCTCGGAGCCCGGCGGTCGGCCCAGCTCGCGAGCTGCCTTTGCCCGGCCAGCCGTCCACTCCGACGCCCGCTGAAAACAGATGAGCTTCATGATCTCGTCGCGAACCACCGGATCATCGGCAACCCCCTGGGCTCGAGCCCGTTCGATCACCAGATCGACCCGACCCATGCGCTGCGGGTACCACTTATAGGTCTTGAGGTATTCGGCGGCCTCGGCCTTGGCCTCGATAATGCACCGACCCGAAACGGCAGGGTCAAAATACACCGACCGCTGGGTCGAGAACGAGCGCTCGTGGGCCAACGTGCCTCGTGCCACCCGCCAACCATCGCCGACCTCGCCCACCACGTTCTCGTGTGGCACACGGGCGTCGGTGAGAAAGACCTCATTGAACGACGAGTGATAGTTCATCTGCCGGATCGATCGGGTCTCGACCCCTTCCTGATGCATGTCGATGAGGAAGTAGGTGATGCCTGCGTGCTTGGCCACATTCCAGTCCGACCGGGCCACCAGGATCGCCATATCGGCGTGATCGGCCGACGTGTTCCAGACCTTCTGACCATTGACGATCCACTCGTCGCCATCCCGACTGGCGGTGGCCTGCATCCCGGCCAGGTCCGACCCGGCGCCGGGTTCGCTGAACAGCTGACACCACACCAACTCCCCCGTCAGGGTCTTGCGCAGGTACTTGGACTTCAACTCATCCGAGGCGTGGTCGTACATGGTGGGCGCCGCCAGTCCAAAGCCACCGCCCAGCGGCACTGCGACGCCGCCGGCCTGACGGATTGCCTGGTGAGCCACCCGGTCGGCCCACGCTGGCAGGTCGCGACCGAACCAGTCGGTGCTCCACGAAGGAACCGCCCATCCCGACTCCACAAGCTTGTCGCGCCATTCCAGCAGCGGAAGATCGGGGTCCCATGCAGCATGAAACCACTCGAGGGTTTCGCCTGCGATTTCGGCCTCGGTCACTGCCATCTCTGCTGTTCTATCCCCTAGCTCCGCGGGGTGTGAAGCGGTCCGAGGGCTTCATGGATCTGAAGCTCCATCTCGGCGGGGTCGGCCACATCGACCGCACCCGCCATGTTGCGCTCGCCGCGCGTGCTGTGGAGCCGATCGAGCACCTCCTCGGCACTTGTGCCTTCGGCGAAATACAACGCGAGGTGCGAGTTGGCCGCCTTCTTGGATCCACCGGGTCGAAGGCCGAATCGCTGGGCACTGGTGAAGCCCGTGGTTTGCAGCACATCGTCGAGGTGGGTGTTCTCGTACCACTCGTGAAACTCATCTTCACGACCAACAACGGGCCGGAGCTGAATCGAAATGAGAAACGTTGCCATCGCCGGACCCTAGTCTCAACATCTGCCAGGGGCCGATAGTGCAAGGGTCGCCGAAATTCTCGGCAGAACCATTGGCGCGATCTTCGGTTCACTGAGTACGTTCGGCGGCACGACTACCCAGGGACCACCACACCATGATGGGCATGACCAACGAACAGGTTCTGGCGTTCAACAATGAGGTCATCGCCTCGTTTCGAGCCAACGACGGCGTACTCACCGACGGCCCGCTGGCCGGAAACCCCACGCTTCTCGTCACGATGAAGGGCGCAAAGAGCGGCCGCGAACTCACATCGCCGCTCACCTACATCCGCGATGGCGAGGACCATGTGGTCATGGCTTCCGCGGGAGGTAGCGAGAAGGCTCCAGCGTGGTTGTTCAACCTCCGAGCCAACCCCGATGTAGTCATCGAGGTCGGGGCAGAACGCTTCGATGCGGTCGCAATCGAGAACGAACCCGATGAGCGAAACCGACTGTTCGAGGCCTTCGTCGAAGAGTTCCCTCGGTTCGCCGATTACCAGACCGGAGTCGAGCGTACGATTCCGATCATGTCGTTCCGCCGTTCCTGAACCAATCGTGACCGACACGTCGCAATCGATGCCGTCGCCAACTGTCGAGGAGTTTCGAGCCACCGTCCGCGCCTGGCTCGATGCCAATGCCGAGCGTTCAGGTGACGATGACTCGTTCGTCTGGGGCCAGGGCGAGCTTCCGGTGTCGTTCTTCCGCGAGCGCACCGACGAGGAGGAGCAGGCGCACCTCGACGCGGTCGGCGCCTGGGAACAGACCAAAGCCGAGGCGGGGTTTCACGCGCCGACCTGGCCTACCGAGCTCGGCGGCCTCGGACTCAGCAACCAGCACGCTCTGACCTACGCGGAGATCGAGGCCGAGTACGCGACACCAGGCCGCCACGAACTGCTCAGCGTCACCACAGGCATGGTGGCACCGACCATCCAATCCGACGGGAACGACGAGCAGCGCGAGCGGTTTGTCGAACGGTTTCTTCGCTGCCACGAATGGTGCTGTCAGCTGTTCAGCGAGCCAGCGGCTGGTTCAGACCTGGCAAGCGTTGCCTGCAAAGCGGTGCGCGACGGCGACGAGTGGATCATCAACGGTCAGAAGGTGTGGACCTCTGGCGCATCGTTCGCCCAATGGGGGTTTCTCATCGCTCGAACCGACCCCAGCGTCCCCAAACACAAGGGCCTCACGGCATTCCTGGTGCCGATGGATGCCGACGGTATCGACGTTGTGCCCATCCGCCAGATGAGCGGCGGCTCCTCGTTCAGTGAAGTCTTCTTCACCGACGCCCACATCGCTGACGAGCTACGAATTGGCGACGTCGGTGCCGGATGGGGCGTCGCCCTCACCATGCTGGCCCACGAGCGCGGCAACTCGTCGCGACGAGGTGCCCGCAAGCGGCCGGGCGGATCTGCCGCCGAAGCCATCGCAACCGCCGAGGCCTTTGGCGCAACCGATGATCCTGTCATCCGCCAGAAGCTGGCCCAGGCGTACATTCGCGAACGGGTTCGCCTGCTGACGGCGCAGCGGGTCTCGGCCGCCCAAGGCGCCGGCGGGAAGCCAGGGCCGGAGGGTTCGATCGGCAAACTCTTCTGGGTCGACGGCCTTCCAGCAATCACCGATGTCGTCAGCCAGATCCTTGGGCCCCGGCTCCTCGCCGACTCGGGCGAGTGGGGAACCTTCGAGTGGAATGAGCACGTCACCGGCGCTCCCGGCTACCGAATCGCCGGAGGCTCCGACGAGATTCAACGCAACATCATCGGCGAACGAGTACTCGGCCTACCCCCAGAACCAAGAGTCGACAAGAACATCCCCTTCAACCAACAGTAACTCTGGTCGCTCCCGTCGCTACGCTCCTTGGCTCTGCGCTTCGCTATGACCCTTCGCGCTCGTGTCGTCCTCCGCCCGCTCCAGACGACCCCAACCGCCCTCACTCGACTTAGGTTGAGAGGATTGTTACTCCGCTTAGGCCGGGGGCTCCGTAGACGTGGGTGTAGGCGACTTTTGGGTTGTTGGGGACTTGGCGTTGGCCGGCGTCGCCGCGCAGTTGGAGGACGTTTTCATACACCTGCCGTAAGCCTGATGCCCCGATGGGTTCTCCGTTGGCCAGGCAGCCACCGTCAGTGTTCACCGGGAACCGTCCACCGATCTCGGTCTCGCCCTGCTGAATCATCTGTTCCTGTTGGCCGTGCTCGCAGAAACCGTTCTCGGCCATGTGCATGACCTCGGCCCCGCTCTCGGTGTCTTGAAGCTGCGCCAGATCGACATCGACCGGTCCGATGCCTGCCTCTTCGAAGGCCGCTGCGGAGGCGTCGATGGTTGGTCCACCATCGAGGCCCAGAGGGACCGACGGCGCAAAGACCTCAAACGAACCGAACCGTCGGGTTCGTACCGCACATGAGCTGATGTAGATCGGGTTGCTGGTGAACTTTTTGGCCTTGTCGGCCCGGCAAACCACCAGCGCCACAGCACCCTCGGCCGGGTTGCAGAACATGAACTGGGTGAGCGGATCCGACAGCATGGTCGACTCGAGAATCTGTTCTTCGGTGAGGGGTTTGCGACGCCACGCCATGTCGTTTTGGGAACCATTGCGAAACGCCTTCGCCGCCACCTTGGCCAGGGTGTCCTGGCTGATGTCGTGCTCGTGCATGTAGCGCTTGATCTTCATCCCGAAGAACTGCGTGGTGAGCCGTAGACCCGACTCGCCGTACCAGGCTCCCTCCCCCCGATCGCGACCCGAGAACGCACCACGCTCGTGCTTGTCGTAGCCCACGGCTACTCCCACGTCGTACATGCCGGCCTTGATGAAGGCAGCTGCGGTGGACAGCGCAGTTCCGCCCGTGGCGCAGCCGTTCGCCACGTTGGTGAACTGAATTCCGGTGAGTCCGAGCTGGGTCACCATGTTGTCGGGGGGAGTGCCATCGCGGCTCCCGCCGGTTGCGAACTGCACGTCGGGCCACGACAGGTCGGCATCGGCCAACGCGCCCCGCACCGCATGAACACCCATGTCGAGGGCGCTGACTCCGTCGTGACGGCCAAAGGCGTGCATCCCGATTCCGACTATGGCCACATCGTTCATCTTCGAATGCTAATCCTGGTTCCGTTACGGTGCCCCAAACGAACATTGGAGCGCCATGCACCACCTCGACACGAACACCGATGAACTGTTGGCCCACACCGATGGCCACGTGGGCGTCATCACCTTCAATCGACCCGAGCGACGAAACGCGTTGACCGACGCCATGTACCGCGGGTTCCGCACGGTCATTCCGGCGATGGCGACCAATCCGGACATCCGCGTCGTGATGGTGACGGGGTCGGGAGGAGCATTCTGCGCGGGCGGCGATGTGAAAGCCATGAACGAATCCAACACCACAGGGGAGTCACGCGATGGCCAACCCGACGGCAACGAAGAGAAGATCGCCTACCTGCGGATGCGACAGCGGTGGGTCAGTGAAGCGTTGCACACCCTGCCCAAACCAGTCGTTGCGGCCATCGGTGGCCCGGCAGCCGGCGCCGGGTTCTCCATTGCGTTGGCCGCCGATATGCGGGTGGCTGCCGAGAGCGCATTTCTCGTTTCGGCCTTCGCCAATGTGGGCGGGTCAGGCGACTTCGGAGGAAGTTGGTTCCTGAGTCACCTGGTGGGCGCGGCAAAGGCCAAGGAGATCTACTTCATGTCGCCCCGGATCACCGCCGGCGAGGCGCACGAACTAGGCCTGGTAAACCG
>CAZGVQ010000022.1:0-15102 GCA_964529355.1 uncultured Acidimicrobiales bacterium | reverse complement strand
GTCGTCGTTTGAGTAGTTGTCGTTTGAGGGATCGTGGTTGGGGCGATAACCGGAATGCTGCTTGTGGTGGTGGGCGGAATCGTGCCTACCAGCGAGGGATCCGAGACTTGCCAGAGGAAGGTCATCTCGCTCCGGGCCCCGAACGCGTCGGCCACCGTGACGACCACCGCGTGGTTGTCGATGGCGGCGACTCCAGTCGATGCAACCAGCCCGCTAATGAGGCGAGTCGAAGGATCGAATACGAGACCCGGCGGAAGACCCACAACCGAGACGGTCAAATCGTCGTCGACATCATCGGCGAAGGACAGCATCACCTGCGCGGCGTCGCCCACGACATTCAGCTGGTTCGCAACCTGCTCGATCTTTGGCGGCTCGTTCGGCCGCACAGCCTCGTTGGGGGCGAACTCGCTCGTTGCGCCTTGCGAACAGGCCTGGTCAAGGCATCGGGTTACGAGCCCGGACAGCTCTGAGGCCCTGTTGAGCTTGAATTCGTGGACGACCTGGCCGCCCGGATGATCGACGATCTCCGTGCCCACCCGAGTGCCAGCGCCACCACGACCTGTGTCGCTCGGCGCAACGATGTCCCAGAACTCAATGTGCAGGCGGCCAGGCGGGCCATCGATGAGCGCCAGCGCTCTGGTCACATCCCTTTCGAATTGGGCGACCTCTACCTCGAAGCCGTTCTGACCGTCGTTTGGGCCGGTGTCGACGTCGCCCGAATCATTTGGCGTCGGGCCGTCGACGCCCAGATCGATCTCCATGCCGTTGCCGCCCATCGAGTTGCCGATGAACGAGTTGTTTGTCCCGGCGCTTGTCGCTAGGCCGATTCCCGGCCCTCGGTTGTTGGCGATCACGTTTCCATCGGCCGGGTCAGTGGTGCCGATCGACGTCCCAGCGGTTCCGGCGGTCAACAGCACACCGTTGGCTCCGTTGGCCAGCGGTTCGCCGGTTGGGAGAACGCCGATGTGGTTTCCGATGAGTCGGTTGTTTTCGGCGCCGGCGAGCTCGACGCCCTGGCTCGCATTCCTGCCGATGATGTTGCCGCCACCCGGTCGACCGATGGTGTTGTTGTTTGAGGTGATGATGACTCCGGTGGTGTTCCCGAACACGGGTCCGGTTGGCGATCCGGGGTTGACCCCGATCCAGTTGCCAAAGAGCTCGTTGCCGTCGCCTCCGGAGATCGCGATTCCGAATTCGAACCGTCCGACGGCTAGCCCGCTGATGCGCGAATCGCCGCCGGCCACCACCAGGCCGGGCACCCCACGCCCAAGCAGGTCGCCATTGAGAACGATGGCTGGCTGGAGGGAGGATTGGCTGGATTCGGGTTGGCTGTACCCGTTGATGCGGACGGGTGCGATGAGCCTTGGCAGCTCGGACTCGGGGCGAATCGTGAACGATCCGAGCGCAGGATCGAACTGAGCGTCGGTCTGCGGGATCGCAAAGTTGATGTCGTCGCGATCTCCGAGGACATTGGCCTCAGAGATCGCCGCGCGAAGTGAGCACTCGCCGTTCACGTCGGCGCAGTCGCCGTCACCAGGCGTGGCGTCCGCCGTGTCGGCGGTCGTGGTCACCACAAAAACCTCGGCCGATGAAGCCGGGAGGTTGGCCAGCACAATCGTTGCCACCGCAAAGCAGATTGCGGTGAGAATCCAGCGCTTCGCGAACTTCGTTCTTGCGGGGGTCACTCGTGCGGGGGCCCTTCTTGCTGGGTTCACTGTTGGACCGCAGCCACCGAGGCGACCGGGAGGCCAATCTTGACCCACCGTCCGTCGTCGCCCCACGCGAACTGGCCGCCGGACGAAGTAATGAGCGCACCGGCAAGCTCGATCGCGACGTGTTCGCGAACCTGCTGAGGGTCGATGCCGTGGCCATCGTCGTCAATCCAGATCTGGGGGCCACTACCACGGGAACAAACGATCTCGATCTTGGCCGAGCCACGGTCGAGCGACGCTCCGAGAATCGATCGGATGGCGCTCTGGATGCCATCGCGGTCGCACCAGGCATATCCTGCGGCGCCAGCGACGCTCACGCCCTGAGGTTCTCCCAAATCAACGAGAACGTCGACGATGAGAGCATCGATGTCGACCTTCTCGGGCGAGGTCCACAGATCGCCCTCGTTTGCTCGCAGAAGGTCGTCGAGTCGTCGAAGTCGATCGGGATTGAACCGGTCGATATCGATGTCTTCGCGCAGATCGTGGAGCTCGTCGGCGACAAAGGAAGCCCGTCGGGCGCGTTCCTCGCGGTCGAGGACATAGTTGGCTTCGACCTCGGCCATCACTCGTGGTCGACGACTGATCTCACGGAAGATGAACACGCCGACCGTGGGGACCACGAAGGCCACAAGGAAGCCGCCAACCGCTCCGAATCGTCGAAGGGCTTCATTCGCCCGATTCACCTGATCAAGGCGATCGGCTTGGATCGCGTGAAGCCGACTCTGTGCAGCATCGACCGCCGGAAGAAGCTCGTCGTCGATCGCTGTCTGGGCGTCTCGAAATTGCTTGGCCTCGGCCATCGAAAGGAGTTCGCCGCCGATGGCGACCACCTTGGCGACATCATCATCCTCAACCTCGGTGGACAGTGCAGCAAGACGCTCGAGCGAGTCGCGGGCGCTCTCGACGTTGGCTGCCGACGCGCCACCCTGAAGCGCTCCCAGAACAACGACGCTCGCAACCTGGGTTTTTGCCGCATCGAGTTGGCGCAGCGTGCCGTCTACAAGGTGAAGCTCGGCCGATTCGCTGGTCACTCGACGGGCTGCGTCGACCAGCGAGAAAACCGCGACCAGCAGGCCGACCAGCGTCAATCCGCATAGGGCTGCAGCAATGATCGCTCGCCTGCGGTGATGTGAAGTGTTCGTCGGATCCCCGCCAAATGATGCAACGTGTGCCATGCGTATCCATCGGTGAAATCGCGGGCCAATCAATAGCCCGCCCGGCTCACGTTTCGCCAGCGAACGCCGATTGGCAACGGTGAGTATTGAGGAGCAGGGTGCGGCGCTTCACGATGAGCGGACCGACCTTGAGCGGGGTCTGATTCCCCTTCGAATCGCGCAGTCCGTTCTGTTGCTCATCGTGCTGTTCGTCGCCGAGGTGGGAACGAGCTTCACGGCCACAAGCCGCGCGGTGTTTGCGGCAATCGCCGTGGTCAACATCTTGTTCAACGTCGCTCGGTTTGTTTCGCCGACTCCGCCCCGCGGTGGTTTGGTGCTGGTGTCACAGATTCTCCTCGACGCAATGCTGGGCATCGTGGCCGTTCTGGCCCTTGACCCCGCGGTTACCCCGCTGGCGTGGATTGCCCTCCTGATTCCTGTGCTCGATGCGGTTTCCCTGCACTCGAACGTCGCCGGCCTTCTCACCTGGGTCTCGGTGGCCGGCGGCTACACCGCATTTCGCGCCCTCTATCCCTCCTTCGGCGGAGAGCCGACGGCCTCGTTCACCACTGGACTACAACAACTCCTTGCTGCCGCTCTGGTCGGAATCCCCATCGGATTCTGGTCGACGAGGCTGGCCGACTCGCTCAAACGGGCCAATGAGGAGCGAAGACTCGCACGACATACCGCCACCCGACTGCGCAGCGCGGCACAGGCAGGTCGACGTTTCGTCACCGCTCGCAGCCCCGAGTTGGTCGCGCGCGAGCTCATCGAGGAGCTGATGGCACTCGGTATGGACCGGGTTGAGCTATGGCACGAACCGGACGCCAACGGCTGGCGCCTCAGTCAGGCCAAGGGTGTGCCGTTGCGCGAGCAGACCACGGTGCTCCTCGACAAGGCACTGGCGACGGGAAATCTCGTGTCGCTCGACCAGGGCGATGCCGAAGAGCTGCAAGACGCCCACAGCGCCGGCTTCGAAGCGGTTGTGGCGATTCGGTTTACCGAAGCATCCGACGGGATCCTCCGGGTCTGGTCGAAGTCAGGGCAACAGCTCGGCGAAGCCGAGCGTGAAGCGATCGGCGTCCTGGCTGCCTCGACCTCGACGTCCTTTGAGAACGCTCGGGTGAACACCGCACTTGAGGACTGGTCGAATGAGCTCGAGCATCGCGCCAACCACGACTCGCTCACCGGCCTGTTGAACCGGTCAGGGTTGTTCTCCGCCGTGGAAGACATCGCCGAAACCCGAAGCTCTTCTGCCGAGCTCGGGGTGATCTTTCTTGATCTCGATGGATTCAAAGGGGTGAACGACACCTATGGCCACGAGGCTGGCGACAAAGTACTGCAGGTTCTTGCCAGCCGCTTCGCCGCGCTCATCCCTGGCGAAGGCCTTCTGGCCCGAATGGGCGGTGACGAGATGGCGATCGTCCTCACCGAGGCCGATGATCTCGACGACATGGAACCGCTCGCCGAGTCACTGGTAGCAGCGGCCTGCGAGCCGATCAGAGTGTCGCCGCACACGGCCAACGTGGGAGCCAGTGTTGGTCTTGCCCGCGGTTCAGGAGTCGGCAGCATCGACGCGCTGATCGCCGAGGCGGATGGCGCGATGTATGACGCCAAGCACGCTGGGGGCGGATCGGTTGTCGTCGCCCAGCCAAGCGGCTAGTTCGTAGCTTCCCTATGGCTGCTACGTCACGGCTCGAGCGCCAGAAACGCGTCCTGCCAGTAGGTGTTTGACCTGGTGGGGCACACGTTGGATTCGACGAACGCCAGAATCGCCACGACCTGCTGGCTCTGGGGGTCGATCGATGGCGAGTTGATGTTGGTGCAATATGCGGCGGCGAGTCCCCACATGTCGTCGCGCAGCTGACGCTCGTCGGTGTTGCCGCGGTCCAATGTTGAGGCCAACTCAACCGCATCATCGAATTCTGCTGGCGCATCGCTGGGGACGGCACCGTCGTCTGCGCCACCGCACGCTGCGAGGATGAGGAGCAAAATCAGGAGAGGGGAGAGCGCAAGGTACGTCGGGCGAAATCGGTGCACTTGCTAACCCTACGATGTGCGACGTCATGGCGTGCCCCGGGGCAGGTTTGTGAACGAGACGAAGAAATTCTTGCATTTGAGCGTACGCTCAAATATGTTGAGCACATGCTCAAATACTTCATACATCCGGTGGATCGCCGGGTCGGAGCGTCCGACCACGCCGAAGCTACCGGCCTGTCGCCGCTGGTCCGGCCCACCGCTCTCGGGCTGCCCCGGCTGCAGGAGTTCGGCTCCGATCTCAAAGTCGTCTCCCGGGTTCGTCAGGTGTTTGCATTGGGCCGCCCGTTCGCGGCGACCCTGGTGTACGTCGCAGCAGCCTCTACCGGCCGTTGGCTGCTGGCGGTCATCGCCATGGTGGTGCTCTACATCTCGGCAATCGGAACCCTGCACGATCTGATGCATCGCAACCTGGGCCTCACCGCTCGAGCCAACGACCTGTGGCTCTTCGCCCTCGGGGTGCTGCTGGGGGAGAGCGGTCACAGCCTTCAGGCCACCCACCGCGAACACCACCGGAAATCCTCGCTCGCCGATGATCCCGAGGGCTACGTCGACGGCCTGCGGCCGTGGAGGGTCATTCTCGAAGGGCCGCTCTACCGACACAACCTCGCCTGCTGGGCATGGGCCCATCGTCCCGCGATACGTCGCTGGATCGCCGCCGAAGCCACCCTGAGCCTGGCCGTCATCTCCGCAGCGGTGTCCTTTGGCCTGCAGGTGCCGGTGTTTGGCGCTTTCGTCGCAGCCACCGTGTTGTTCAGCTGGGTGTTCCCGCTCGTGTCGGTCACCTGGCTACACGGCGACTTCGGAGCGCCCGGGCTGTTCGGCACCAAGACGATCCGCGGCATGCTGCTCCCCAAACTCACGCTCGGGCTCACCTACCACCTCGAGCATCACCTCTATCCGTCGGTTCCTACCCACCAGCTCGCCGCGCTCAGCCGCCGCATCGAACCCGAGCTGCTCGCGATAGGTGCCGAACCCGACTACCTGTTCTGACCCCTCTCAACTTCGCGAAGCGTCGTTGTCAGTGGTGGTTTCTACGGTGGATCCCATGCTTGTTGGATGTGTGGTGTGCGGTGCGGCTGGCCAGTCGCCGTGCCGAAGGTGCTCGTCGCGACTTCAGCGTGCCGACCCGCCCTGCCCAGCCGGCTTGGAGTCCTGCGTGGCCGGGTTTCTCTACGACGAGGTGGGCCGAACGGTCATCGGAGCGCTGAAGTACCGCAATCAACGGCAGTCGCTAGCCTGGATGGCTGCGCTCATCGCCCAGCTGCTGGGCGCAACCGGAGCGACACCCGACGTCGTCACCTGGATACCCACCTCGGCCCGTCGCCGTCGCCGACGTGGTTTCGACCAATCCGAATTGTTGGCGCGACGGGTTGCACGGCGCCTCGACCTGCCGGTGAAGCAGCTTCTGCGGCCAGCGTCGACCAGTGACAGCCCAAGCCAAACCGGGCTTGACGCTGTTGGTCGATATCGGCGGGCCGCGTTTCGCCCCCGACCGGGCGCGACAGGGCGCTCGGTACTCGTCGTCGACGATGTTCTCACCACCGGCGCCTCGATGGAAGCGGCAGCTTCGGCGATGCTCAGTGGGGGAGCCCGGGCCGTTCATGGCGCTGTCGCCGCCTACACCCCGGCGCCAGCCGAGCGAACACCAGGGGGTGTTGACGCCTGACCGCCCCACGAGGTTCCGGGAGGCGTACACTTGAAGGGTTCTATGGGTTTCTTCGACAAAATTCTCCGCACCGGCGATGGCAAAAAAATCCGGGCTCTAGAAGCGCTTGTCCCTGACATCGACGCGCTCGGACCCGAATACAAAGGCCTCTCCGATGATGCGCTTCGTTCCAAGACCGACGAGTTCAAGCAGCGACACGCCAACGGCGAACCGCTCGATGATCTGCTGATCGAGTCCTTCGCGGTCGTCCGCGAGGCCGCTGATCGGGTCATTGGTCAGCGCCACTATCCCGTCCAGATGATGGGTGGTGCCGCGTTGCACCTCGGTTGGGTCGCCGAAATGAAAACCGGCGAAGGCAAAACACTTACCTCGCTGCTTCCCGTGTACCTCAACGGTGTCGGCGGCAAGGGCGTGCACGTGGTCACGGTCAACGACTACCTGGCTGCCCGCGACGCCGAATGGATGGGCGAGATCCACCGATTCCTCGGACTCTCGGTAGGCCTCATCGTTCCGGGTAACCGCGACACCAGCTACAAGCGCGAACAGTACGCCTGCGACATCACCTACGGAACCAACAACGAGCTTGGGTTTGACTACCTGCGCGACAACATGGCGATGACCATGGAGCGCAAGGTGCAGCGCGGCCACAACTACTGCATCGTCGACGAAATCGACTCGATCCTCATCGATGAGGCCCGTACCCCACTGATTATTTCGGGACGTCTCGCCGAAGCCGCCCAGACCTATCACCAGTTCGCGAGCATCGCCCGCGGGCTTCGCCGCGATGTCGACTATGACGTCGACGAAGAGAAGCGCATCGTTGCGCCCACCGAAGAGGGCATCCACTCGGTCGAGGCAGCGCTGGGCATCGACAACCTGTACGACGCCGTGTCATCGAACCTCGTGCATCACCTTCAGCAGTCTTTGCGGGCCAAAGAGCTCTACCGGCGCGACAAGGACTACATCATCAAGGAAGGCGAAGTGAAGATCGTCGATGAGTTCACGGGCCGTGTGCTCGACGGACGTCGCTGGTCAGAAGGCCTCCACCAGGCGGTTGAAGCCAAGGAAGGTGTGGCCATCAAGGAAGAGAACCAGACCCTGGCCACGGTCACGCTGCAGAACTACTTCCGCCTCTACGAGAAGCTCTCGGGAATGACCGGTACCGCCGAGACCGAAGCGTCGGAATTCGCGAGCACCTACAACTTGCAGGTCGTGCCGATTCCCACCAACAAGCCGCTCGCGCGGCTCGACCAGGCCGATCTCATCTATAAGTCCGAAGACGCCAAGTTCGACGCGATCGTCGAAGATCTCACCGACCGATATGCCAAGGGCCAACCGGTTCTGGTCGGTACGGTTTCAGTCGAGAACTCCGAGAAACTGTCGCGGGTGCTCGACCAACGGGGTATCGAGCACTCGGTGCTCAATGCCAAGCAACACACCAGAGAAGCATCGGTGGTGGCGCAGGCCGGCCGGATCGGTTCGGTAACCGTGGCCACCAACATGGCGGGTCGAGGCGTCGACATCGTGCTCGGCGGAAACGCCGAAAAACTGGCCGAAAACGAGGTCGATGCTGCCGGCGTTGAGCTCGAATCCGAAGAAGGTCAGGAGATCTTCAGCGAGGCGTTCGAGGCGTACGACGCCGAGTGTTCCGCCGAGGGCGACAAGGTGCGCGAGCTTGGTGGGCTGTACGTGTTGGCCACCGAACGGCACGACTCGCGCCGCATCGACAACCAGCTCCGCGGCCGTTCCGGACGTCAGGGCGAGCCCGGCGAGAGCCGGTTCTACCTGTCGCTCGAGGATGACCTCATGAGGCTCTTCGCCACCGGCGCCATGGATTTCGTCATGGGCAAGGCGCTGCCCGAGGAAGAAGCCATCGAAGCCAAGATGGTGAGCAAAGCCATCGAGCGGGCCCAGACCACGGTCGAGCAGAAAAACGCCGAAGTCCGCAAAAACGTCCTCAAATACGACGAGGTCATGAACGAGCAGCGCAAGGTCATTTACAAGCGCCGCGACCAGATCCTCGCCGGGCTCGACCTCCGCGAAGAGGCAATGGAGTACCTGGCCCAGGCGGTCGATGCGCTGGTCGCCAGCCATGCGGTGAGCGAGCACACCGACGACTGGGATCTCGACACGCTGGCCACCGAGGTCGCGACCTACTGGCCCAGCGAGCACACCGAAGACACCCTCGAGGCGCAACCTCACACCGACGCCCTGTACCAGGCGCTCATGGCCGAGGCCATCGAGTACTACGAGCAGCGCGAAGAGGAGATCTCCCCCGAGATCATGCGTCAGGTCGAGCGACAGGTCATGCTCCAGATCATCGACCAGCGCTGGCGCGAACATCTCTATGAAATGGACTACCTGCGCGAGGGTATTCATCTTCGGGCCATGGGTCAGAAGGATCCAGCCACCGAGTGGCAGCGCGAAGGTTTTGAGATGTTTGGTCACATGATGACCGGTATCGCCCAGGACTTCGTCAAGTACGTCATGCACGTGCAGGTCAACGTCAAAGAGGAGCCGGCGCCCGAACCCGCGCAAACTGCAGTCGACGTGGAAGAGTCGGCCCCCGACAGCCAGAGCGAGACCGCCGATCGCAAGAGCGACGGGCCGACGCCAGCTGCTGGGGGCGGCAAAGCCGGAAACAGCGGCAAGGCCGATGTCTCGGGTGCCCCGGCCATTGTCGAAGAGAACGCCGAGGCCAAACGAGCTCCGGTGAAACGAACCGAGTTTGAAAAGGCCGGACGCAACGACCCCTGCCCCTGCGGGTCGGGGAACAAGTTCAAGCACTGCCACGGGAAGAAATAAGCTCTCCACCCCATGCAGGACTTTTCCGAAGCCATCACCACGCTCCGGCGTCGTTGTGGTGAAGCGCACGGCTACTTGTCGATCGACGAGCTTCGGTCGCGGCAGCCTCAACTCGAGACCGAGATGGGCCGGCCCGACCTTTGGGACGACGTCGATGCGGCGCGCCGGGTCCAGACCGAGCTGTCCTCGATCAACGACGACCTCCAGCAGTTCGAGTCGCTCGAAAGCGAGATAAGCGACGTCGACACCCTGTATCTGATGGCGCGCGAAGAAAACGACGAGTCGCTCGAACCCGAAATTGCCGAAGCCATCGCGGCTATCGAGACGACCTTCGCGGCGCTCGAGATGCGCTCGCTGTTCTCCGGCGAATACGACGAGAAGGACGCGGTGTGTCACATCCAGTCTGGCGAGGGTGGCACAGACGCCCAGGACTGGGCCGAGATGCTCATGCGCATGTACACCCGCTGGGCTGAGCGCAAGGGCTTCAGCATCGAGGTCGAGGCGGTCTCTGAAGGGACCGAGGCCGGGCTTTCATCGGTCGAGTTCGTCGTTCGCGGTCGCCATGCCTACGGCTTGTTGCAATCCGAACATGGGGTCCACCGTCTGGTTCGGATCTCGCCGTTCAACAAAGAGGCCAAGCGCCAGACGGCCTTCGCCTCGATGCAGGTTGTGCCGTTCTTCGACGAGGTCACCGACGAAGTCGATATCGACGAGAAAGACCTTCGTATCGACACCTACCGTTCGTCGGGTGCGGGCGGACAGCACGTCAATGTCACCGACTCGGCGGTGCGCATCACCCATCTGCCCACCGGTGTGGTCACGTCGTGTCAGAACGAGCGCAGCCAACACCAGAACAAAGACCGCGCCATGCAGATGCTGGCGGCCAAGCTCCTCGATCTCGAACGGCAACAACGCGAAGATGACCTGGCCCAAATTGCCGGCGAGGCGAAAAACGTGGGTTTCGGGAGCCAGATTCGTTCCTATGTACTCCAGCCGTATCAGATGGTGAAGGATCTCCGATCTGAGTTCGAGACCGGCCAGGTCGACAACGTTCTCAGCGGAGATATCGAACCATTTATGGAGGCGTATCTGCGCTGGAATCGGGCGATTTCACTCGGTGCAGCCGACGCTGGCTAGGTCTCGTGCCCACAACCCGTGCCATTTGTAACCCGAACGTCGCTTTTGCCTCCCCGCTGCTACCGTTTTCTTACTGCATGAACTTGCCCCCTGAGTCTTCCTCCAAAACCCCATGATCAAACTCGAAAACGTTTCAAAGAGCTATAAGGGTGGCGCCGATGCCGCCGCGCTCCAGAACGCGAATATCGATATCGGCAAGGGCGAGTTCGTCTTTCTCGTCGGGCCTTCCGGCTCGGGAAAGTCCACCTTTATCCGGCTCCTGAACAAAGAGGAAGACCCTAGCGACGGCCGCATTTTCGTCGCCGGGAAAGACATCGGACAGCTCAGCAGCTGGAAGGTCCCGTACCTGCGTCGAAACATCGGCTGCATCTTTCAGGACTTCAAGCTGCTCGAGAAGAAGACCGTCTCGGAAAACGTGGCATTCGCCCTCGAGGTCATTGGCCGTCCGCGGTCGGTCATCTCCAAGCAGGTGCCGGCCATCCTCGAACTCGTGGGCCTCAGCGACAAGCTCGAGAGTTTCCCCGGAGAGCTCAGTGGTGGCGAGCAACAACGGGTGTCCATCGCCCGGGCATTCGTCAACCGGCCGCTCATTCTGTTGGCCGACGAACCCACCGGCAACCTCGACCCGACCACCTCGGTCGGCATCATGAGGTTGCTCGACCGCATCAATCGCACCGGCACCACGGTGGTAATGGCCACCCATGACCGCGGCATCGTCGACACGATGCGCCGCCGCGTGGTCGAGCTCGACAAGGGCAACATCGTGCGCGATCAGGCGCAGGGCGTCTACGAGTAGGAACCGATTCTCATGGCTCTAAAGGTTAACTACATGTTGCGAGAGACCGGCACGAACCTCGTGCGCCGGATCTCGCTCACCGTCGCCGCAATCCTTACCATCTCGATCTCGCTCGCGCTCTTCGGTAGCGCGCTGCTCGCCCGCGACGGTGTCGCCAACGCGACGGCCCGCTGGGAAGGCGGCATCGAGTTCGTCGTGTGGATGAACCCCGAGGCCGACGCCGACCAGGACGCCGCTATTCGCCGCTCGATCGACGAAAGTCCCGCGGTTCGCGAATGGACCTATGTGTCCCAGGCCGATGCCATGACCGAGTTCCGCGAGATCTTCGCCGAGTCGCCCGAACTGCTCGAAGCGGTCGAGGTCGAGGACCTTCCGCCGTCCTATCGCGTTGTCCCGGTCGACCCCGATGCCGATGTGGTGGTGGAACTCGGTAGTCAGTTCGAAGGCCAACCCGGGGTGCGCCAGGTGGTCTTCGCCAGCGAGGCGATCAAAGACATCCAAACCCAGGCCGACCGAATATCGCGCGGGCTCTTGTGGGTCGGCGTGGTGCTGCTGTTCGCGGCTGCGCTGCTCATCCTCAACACCATCGTCGTGGCCATTGGGGCCCGTCGCCAGGAGATTGAGGTGATGAAGCTGGTGGGCGCCAGCAACTGGTTCATCCGGCTTCCCTTCATGCTCGAAGGTCTTGTGCACGGTCTGATCGGTTCCGGAATAGCGGTGCTCTCGATGATCGGGGTGCGCCGATACGTCATCGATGGTTTCAGCCAGTCGCAGAGCCTCAAGTTGCTCGAGGGCCTTCGGGTTACCGACAATGAGCTGTTCAACCGCAGTATTTGGGTGCTGATTATCGGCGTTGCGGTGGGCATTCTCGGATCGCTCTTTGCGGTCTCGACCAAGCTCGACGTCTAAACCCCGAAATCGCCGGAAAAACGGCGTGAGAAACGTAGGGCAAACGATTCATTGCCGGGCCTTGCCGCCGATTGGAATCGGTGTCCGATTCCCCATCCCCCCGCTTGCGTGGAATTTCCTCGCTACTGACGCTGCTGCTCTTGGCGTTTCTCGCCATTCCGCAGCCTGCGTCGGCCCAGGATGGCGAGACGCCGCCCGAAACCACCCCGGCCGCCGTCGAACCAGAGGCGCCGGCCGAAACACCGGCTACCACGCCGCCCGCTGCCGAGGCAGAAGTACCTGCCGAAGCCCCCGCAGCGGACCCCGAAACGCCACCTGCTGACCCCGAGGTTCAAGGAGGCGAGGGTGAACCAGCAACCGAGGCCGGTGGTTCCGAAGACGGACAAGACGGACAAGACGGACAGGACGGACAGGACGGCGCAGAAGGCGCGAGCGAAGATGAGGCTGGCGAACAAGAAGGCGACGCCGACAGCGGTGCCGCAGACGCTCCGCCATCGGCGCCCGCCGAGCCCCGCTTTTCCGTCGAGGAACTTCTCGAACTGCAGCGCGGCTACGACGAAGCGGTCGGCGATGAGGCTGAAGCTCTGGCCCTTTGGGAGTTGGCTGATCAACAACGGGCCGAGATCGAGGCACGCTCGTCGCGAGTCATCGGCATGTTGGCCTGGACCGAACTCGAGCTGAAGGTCGCCAAGGACGACCACCAACAAGCGGTAGTGGTCCGTGAGCAGACCGAAGAAGAACTCGCCAGAGTTCGGGCGCTTCTTGAAGACGAAGTCACTCGCCTCAAACGTCAGGCAGTCGAGGCCTTCATGGGAGGTAGCTCCTCCAACGAGAACATTCTTGAGACCGTGCTCAACGCCGGCTCGATCGACGAAGTCGAGAGCGTCCGCGAGTACGCCCATGTTGCGCTCGACGATCAGGAGGAGGTCATCACCTCAATCGAAGATCTCGAGATCCTCGTCGATGAACTGCTCGTCGTGAAAAACGCAGCCGAACGCGAAGCGCAGGTTGCACTGAGCCGGGTGGAGGCGTTCGAGACCCAGGTGAGTAGCTGGAACACCGAACTTGCCGAGCTCCGCGACCTTGCTGAACTCGAGGCCACCGAGCTCCGACGCCAGCTTGCCGAGATCCAGACGGTCCGAACCGACTTCGAGCAACGACTCAACGCCCTCGAGCAGGATTCCGATTCCGCCTCGGCTGCGCTGCAACGAGCACAGGCCAACCAGACGCCCGGTGCGCCGCCACTGATGCATCGCCCGCTGTTGGTAACCCAGATCAGTTCGGGCTTCGGGCCGCGGCTGCACCCCATCTGGGGCAACGTTCGTATGCACAACGGCCTCGATGCCGGCGGATCCTCAGGCGACGAGATCTATGCCGCAGCAGCCGGTGTCGTGGTGATGGCCGAGCTGCGCGGCGGGTACGGCAACACGGTGGTCATCGACCACGGCGATCAGTGGGGCACGCTCTATGCCCACCAGAGCGCCGTCGCGGTAGTACCCGGGCAGCAGGTTGCCCGAGGCGAGGTGATTGGTTGGGTCGGATCCACCGGTCACTCCACCGGGCCCCACCTGCACTTCGAACTCCGGCAATTTGGTGCCCCGCGCGACCCGATCAATCACATCGACTTTGAAGCCGAGCTACCGGTGACCTGCGATGTGCTCATTCGCACCGGCCATATCAACGACCTCGACGCAGCGCAGGGGCGCGACGACTGTGCCGAGTACTTTGAGCAGGACTGAGACAGTACGGTTGGCATTGTGCGTTCCCTCACCAACTCCTCGAGGCGTCGATTCCTGCACACGTGTGCGTTGGTTCTCCTCCTAAGCCTGGTGGCGGTGGCCTGTGGGTCGGCCGAACGGCCAACCCTCAGCGATGAAGTGCCGGTCGAGGCGGAAGAGGGCAGTGACTCCGAAGAACCGGTAGACCCTTCTGAGCAACGCTTTCCCAACGTGATTGAAGTTGCCTTTGGTCGCAGCGGGCAAGGCCCCTACAGCTTCGATGTCACCATCAGTTCCCCGTACGACACGCCCGAACGTTACGCCGATGCCTGGCGCATCGTCGACGCCGATGGCACGGTCTATGGCACCCGCGTGCTCACCCACCATCACGCAGCCGAGCAGCCCTTCACGCGATCGCTCAGCGGAGTCGAAATCCCCGAGGACGTGACCGAACTTCTCATCGAGGCCCGCGACAGCGTCAACGGCTGGGGCGGCGGAACCGTCGATGTCAGGCTCGATCAGGGCCCATAGACCTCCTCGTCTAGTCTTTCCGGAGGAACAACCTCTGGAGTAATGCAATGCCTCAGCAAGTACGCGCCGTTGTCGCAAGGGCCCAAGGCGAGCCGGTCAGCATCGAGACGATCGAGATACCCGATCCGGGTCCGGGTGAAGCCGTGGTGAAGATCCAGGCGTGCGGCGTCTGCCATACCGATCTGCACTACCGCGAGGGAGCCATCAACGATGAGTTTCCCTTCCTGCTCGGACACGAAGCAGCGGGCATTGTCGAGGAGATCGGCGAGGGTGTCACCACCGTCGAAGTCGGCGATTTCGTCATCCTCAACTGGCGAGCCGTGTGTGGCTCGTGCCGGTCGTGCGATCGTGGCAAACCGCATCTGTGTTTCAACACCCACAACGCCGAGCAGAAGATGACCCTCGACGGTGAGGAACTCAGTCCGGCTTTGGGGATCGGCGCCTTCGCCGAGAAAACCCTGGTGCACGCGGGGCAGTGCACCAAGGTCAGTCCCGATGCAAAGCCTGAAGTCGCAGGCCTCATTGGTTGTGGCGTCATGGCCGGGCTCGGAGCAGCCATGAATACCGGCGAGGTCGGTCGTGGCGACTCCGTTGCGGTGTTCGGGTGCGGTGGTGTGGGCGACGCGGCCATCGC
>CAZGVQ010000021.1:0-16167 GCA_964529355.1 uncultured Acidimicrobiales bacterium | reverse complement strand
TCGAGATGCGAGTACACAAGCGGCTCCTCGACATCATCCAACCGTCAGCCAAGACCGTCGATTCGCTCCAGCGTCTCGACCTTCCGGCAGGCGTCGATATCGAGATCAAGATCCAGTAGCACAGCTACAAGCAATCGAGTACCAAACGCCCGGGCCCCGGCCCGGGCGTTTGCCGTTTTCGGCCCACCACCCCCACCCCGGAAATTTTCGCGCTCAACCACATCCGATGTGGTCGAACGCGAAAATTTCGGGGATCGGGGATTGCCGTGGTGGGCTTTTAGGACTCGAGGGTGAGGGGGGACTTGGGTTGGCGTCCGCTGAAGGCGATCAGTTTGTCCTGTGCCGATGCATCGTCATCGACGTCGACGGCGTTGTCGAAGCCCGGGCCGCGGATCGCGTCGCCGAACGCCATCAACACGGCCAGCGCCTTTTCGGCGAGGTCGTCGGGTATCGCTGCTTCGATTCCTGTGGCCACCAACTCGAACTGGCTCCGGATCTGGTCGCCAGGGCCACCAGATCCGCGACCAGTTCGGGTTAGGCGATGGCTCCGGTTGTGCGGAGGGTGGCGATTTCCTCGGTGGTGAACCCGTAGGTGTTGAGCATGCGGTCGGTGTCGGCGCCGACGTGTGCGGGTGAGGTGGTCGGTGTGGTGTTGCCGCTGACTCGAGGTACCGCCACCATCTCGGCGGAACCGTCGGCGACGAACGCGCCGCGTTCGACGTTGTGCGGGTAGGTACGGGCCTCGTCGAAGGTGAGGACCGGGGCGAAGCAGGCATCGGTGCCCTCGAGGAGTTCGCACCATTGGTCGCGGGTGCGGGTGGCGAAGACCTCGGCGAGCCGAGCCTTGAGTTCGGGCCAACGCTCACGGTCGTATTGCTCCGGCAGGTCGGCATCCGCGAGGCCGATCTTGTCGAGTAGCAACGCGTAGAAATGCGGCTCGATGGGGGCGATGCTCACGTATTTCGCATCGGCGGTCTCATAGACCGCGTAGAACGGTGCGCCGCCGTCAAAGAGGTTGCTGCCCATTTCCTCGGTATGCATGCCCGAGGCCGCCATGCCATAAAAGACCCCGGCCAATGACATCACGCCGTCGGTCATGCCGGCGTCGATGACCCGTCCCTTTCCGGTACGTGCCACGTCCACCAGCGCGCAGGCGACGCCAAACGCGAGACTCAATCCGCCGCCAGCAAAGTCGCCCAGCAGGGTGAGCGTTGGCGATGGTGGGCCGCCTACGGGGCCAATTGCCCGGGTAACCCCGGTGATTGCTTCGTAGTTGAGCGAGTGTCCGGCCGCCGAAGCCAGCGGACCCTCCTGACCCCAACCGGTGAGCCGGCCATACACGATGCGTTCGTTGCGACCCTGCACCTCGGACGGGCCCAGGCCCAGTCGTTCGGCGACCCCTGGTCGGAACGCTTCGAGAAACACGTCGGCCTGCTCGACCATTCGCAGAACCGTGGCGACACCATCGGGGTGTTTCAGGTCGACGGCGACCGAGTCTCGTCCTCGGTCCCAACTCGAGTAGGGCTTCGCCGTTCTGTCATCGGGGACCTCGCTCACCCGATCGACGCGGGTGATCTGGGCACCCATATCGGCAAGCTTCAACGATCCGAACGGCAGGGCTCCCAGCCCGGCCAGTTCGATGACCTTTACGCCTTCCAGGGGGCCGCTCATTACTGGGGAGCGTGGCCGCCGGCCACTTCTTCGACCAGTTCGTGGCGCTCGATGTAGGTGCTGATGAACGCTTGCATCGTGGCGGCAAACGGGAGTGACAAGAGCGCGCCTACCGGGCCGAGGACGGCGGCCCCGATGAGAACCGACGCAAAGGCGACAGCGACGTGGATCTCCATGGTCTGGGCGGTGATCTTGGGGGCGAACACGTAGTTCTCGAGCTGTTGGTAGACCACGATGACGACGATGGCCCAGATTCCGACCTGGAGATCGTCGATGAGTGCGATGACCACCGGCAGAAAGCCTGCCAGGTAGGTGCCGACCACCGGAATGAACTGGCTTACGACACCGACCCAGAGGGCCATCGGCAGCGGGAACGGCACGTCGATTAGGCTGAAGGCCGCCCAATGCACAAGCGTCGCCACAAAGGCGAGGATGGCTCGGGAGATGATGTAGCCGCCGGTCTTCTCGATGGCCAGATCCCAGACCTGCAGCACCACCCGCTGGCGCTCGGGAGCCAGAGCGGAGCAGATGACCCGACGGAACCGTGGGCCTTCGGCGACGAGGTAGAACGTGAACAACGCGATCGTGAATGCCTGAAGCAGCGTGTTGAGCAGGGTGGTGCTGAACGATGCCAGATCGCCGGCCGCATCGGTAAGGGTTCCGCCGAGGTCTCCGCCGTCGATGAAGCGATCGCGCGTGTCCTCAAGGGTGATCTCGTCACTGATGTTGCGTTGCAGCCAGGCTTCGATGCGGTCGATGGTGTCGGGAGCGGTGGCGACAAAGTCGCTGATCTGCTCGGCGAGCACCGTGCCGATGGCAAAGCCAAACCCCGAGACACCGGCGATGATGAGCAGAAACATGATGCCGGTGCCCAAACCGCGACGCAGCCCCAGACTCTCGAGGCGGTTCACCGATGGTTCGATGGCGAAACTCAGGAATGCGCTGATCAACAAAATGATGAAGAACGAGCGCAGCGACTCCATGATTCCGCGGCCGTAATAAAGCGCCGCAAGTCCGCCAAAGAACAGCAAAAGGGCTCGGGGAACCCACGCCGGCATAGCTGCGGCGGAGTCGATCGTCGACTGTGCTTCGCCGTCGTTGGTTATGTCGCTCATGTGGGGGCCACCAAAACCGGACGCTAGCGCCACAAACGGTGTTCTGGAGGGATGTGTCCGGGTTGGCTCGGGGTTGGTGGCACCGATAGGGTGAACTCTTCTGCACACATGAGTTACCTGCGTTTTTGGTTTGTGCTGCAGGAACAACCGAAGTCCATCCAGGCCCGTTGCTGCAAGACGGCAGGGAACCAGGTGGCACAACCGAATCTTCGCTCCGCTGGGTGCTTCTTGTAGAAGTCTGCGCCTGTGCGGAGCGTTCGCGTGAAACAGGAAGATCGCGATGACGAACAAAGCGATTGTCGGCCGCAAGGTAGGCATGACACAGATCTGGGATGACGAGAACCGCATCGTTCCCGTGACCGTGCTTTCGGTCGCGCCCATGCGCGTCGTGCAGATTAAGCGCCCAGATACCGATGGATACAGTGCCCTTCAGGTCACGTTCGGCGAGGTGAAGGCTTCGAAGCTTTCCAAGCCAGCGGCCGGTCACTTCGACAAGGCAGGAGTTGCGCCCGGCGAGAAGCTGGTCGAGCTCCGCCTCGACGACGTCTCGGAGTACGAAGTCGGCCAGGAGATCTCGGTCGGCACCGTTGGAACCCCCGGAACTCCCGCCGAAGACGGCGAAGGTGGGGAAGAGGGTGAAGAGGGATCAGCGGGCGACGAGGGAACGCCGGGCGAGAGCCTCTTCGCCGACGGCGACAAGATCGACGTGACCGCGGTGAGCCGAGGCAAAGGATTTGCCGGAGCGATGAAGCGTCACAACTTCGCTGGCCAGCGGGCCAGTCACGGTGCCCATAAGGTGCACCGCAAGCCGGGCGCCGTCGGACAGTGCGCGACGCCCGCCAGAATTTTCAAGGGAAAGAAGATGCCGGGCCGGATGGGTGGCGACAAGGTCACCACCCTCAACCTCGAGGTCGTCAAGACCGACGCCGCCCGCGATCTTCTTCTCGTCAAGGGTGCCGTTCCCGGCCCCAAGGGCGGCACCGTTGTCGTCCGCGATGCAATTAAGGGTGGTTCGTGATGGCATCGATCACCATGAAGACCGCAGCCGGTAACGATTCGGGCAGCGTCGATCTCTCCGACGAGATCTTCGGTGTTGAGCCCAACGTTCCGCTGATGCACCAGGTTGTCACCGCACAGCTTGCTGCTCGCCGAGCTGGAACGCAGAGCACCAAGACCCGCGCGGAGGTTGCGGGTGGTGGCGCAAAGCCATGGCGTCAGAAAGGCACCGGCCGAGCTCGTCAGGGTTCAACCCGTTCGCCGCAGTGGCGTGGCGGCGGTGTGGCCCTGGGCCCTAAGCCCCGCTCCTACAAGCAGAAGACCCCAAAGAAGATGGTCAAGCTCGCACTGCGCTCGGCGCTGAGCGACCGTGCGGCAGATGACAAGGTCATCGTCGTCGATTCCTGGCCATTCGATGCGCCCAAGACCAAGAACGCAGCAGCTGTTCTCGACGCTCTTGGCGTTGAGGGTCGCTCGCTGGTGGTCGTGGACGTCGACGATCAGAACACCTGGTTGAGCTTCCGCAACATCCCCATGGTGCACGTGATCGCCCCCAGCGAACTCAACACTTACGACGTCCTGGTGTCGGACTACGTGATCTTCAGCGAGGCAACAGTGCCAACCCTTGAAGAGTCAGCGAATACATCAGGAGGCGCGGCTGCAACCGCAGCAGCAGACGACGCCGCAGAGGACGAGGCCAACGCGGCCGCAGACGCGAGCGAAGCGAGCTCAGGAGATAGCGAAGAATGAACGATCCACGCGACGTCATCATCGAGCCCGTGGTCTCCGAGAAGAGCTACGCCGGTCTCGAGAACAACGTCTACACCTTTGTGGTGCACCCCGACTCCACGAAGCCCGAAATCAAGCAGGCCATCGAGTCGATCTTCGAAGTGAAGGTCACCAAGGTCAACACGTTGAACCGCAAAGGCAAGCGCAAGCGCAACCGCCGGAACTTCACGTTCGGCCAACGGCCCACGGTCAAGCGTGCCATGATCACCCTCGCCGAGGGTGACTCCATCGAATTGTTCGAGGTCTAGCCCGATGGCCCTTCGTAAACGCAAGCCAACCAGCCCCGGCCGTCGGTTCCAGACCGTCAGTGATTTCTCCGAGATCACCAAGACCACGCCGGAGCGTTCGCTCACCAAAGCCAACAACCAGACCGGTGGCCGCAACAACAACGGCCGCAAGACCGCCCGTCACAAGGGTGGCGGTCACAAGCAGAAGTACCGTCAGATCGATTTCCGTCGCAACAAGAACGGTATTCCTGCCACGGTTGCAGCGGTCGAATACGACCCCAACCGCAGCTGTCGCATTCTGCTTCTGCACTACCACGATGGCCACAAGTCCTATGTCTTGGCTCCCGAGGGTGTTGGCGTCGGCGATGTCCTTCAGAACGGCCAGGGTTCAGAAATCCGGCCCGGCAATGCCTTGCCGATCCGCTACATCCCGGTCGGTACGGTCATCCACAACGTCGAGCTGCAGCCCGGTGGCGGTGGCAAGATGGCTCGCACCGCCGGCTCAAGCGTGCAGCTCGTAGCCAAGGACGGCGACTTCGCCATCCTTCGTCTGCCCAGCACCGAAATGCGCCGAGTGCCCATCGACAGTGTCGCCACCGTTGGTGTGGTCGGAAACTCCGAGCATGAGCTCATCAAGATCGGTAAGGCCGGCCGAAACCGCTGGAAGGGCGTCCGCCCCCAGACCCGTGGTGTCGCCATGAACCCGGTCGATCACCCCCATGGTGGTGGTGAAGGTAAGACCTCAGGTGGTCGCCATCCGGTGTCGCCTTGGGGCAAGCCCGAAATGCGTACTCGTAACCAGAAGAAGGCGTCGCAGAAGATGATTGTTCGTCGTCGCCGTACCCGCGGATCGCGGAGGTAGTAGCTATGCCAAGAAGTCTCAAAAAGGGCCCGTTCGTCGACGACCATCTGCTCAAGAAGGTCGATGCACTGAACGAGGCCGGCAGCAAACAGGTCGTCAAGACCTGGTCACGCCGCTCCACCATCATTCCGGAGATGATCGGCCACACCCTGGCCGTTCACGACGGTCGCAAGCACGTGCCGGTGTACATCACCGAAGCCATGGTTGGTCATAAGCTCGGCGAGTTTGCTCCCACCCGTACCTTCCGTTTCCACGCCGGCCAAGAGCGCGGAGTACGTCGCTGATGTCTTTCGGAACCAAAACCAACGAACGTCCGGGCACCCGTGCCCAGGTCAAGTACGTCCGGGCCTCGGCCTACAAGGCGCGTGAGGTACTCAACCTCATCCGCAACGAGTCCTACGCCCGAGCCTCGGAGATCCTTGAGTTCTCCGATCGCGGAATCGCCGAACCGATCGCCAAGTGCCTCGATTCGGCAGTAGCGAACGCCGAGAACAACGATTCGCTCGACGCCGAAGAGCTCTACATCTCGGCCTGCTACGCCGACGAGGGTCCCACCCTCAAGCGTTGGCGCCCCCGGGCTCGCGGTCGGGCAACCCGCATCCGCAAGCGCACGTGTCACATCACGATCATCGTGAGCCGCTACACCCCCGAAGAGCTCGACGTCATTCGCACCAGCGAAGCCGCCAAGGGCTCCAGCTCACGCTCCACCGCCGCTGCGTCTCGCCGCGACCGGGTCCAGAAGAGCCGCGATGCCGAAGAAGCAAAGGCCGAAGCGGAAGAGCACGATCACGACGATCATGATCAAGACCACGAGGACGACGCAGCAGTAGCAGCGGCAGCTGCCACCGCCGATGACGCTGCTGAAGACGCAGCAACCGACGAAGCCGGATCAGAAGCCACCACCGAGGAAGACGCCTGATGGGCCAAAAAGTACACCCCTACGGATTCCGCATTGGCGCCAACCAGGAGTTTGGTTGGAAGTCACGCTGGTACGCCGATCGCGGCGAATATGCCGACTTTGTCATCGAAGACTGGAAGATCCGCGACGCGATCATGTCGGAGCTTCCCCATGCAGCCATCAGCCGCATCGAGGTTGAGCGCAAGATCAACTCGTTGCGCGTCGACGTGCATACCGCTCGTCCCGGCATCGTCATTGGTCGCCGCGGCGCCCAGGCCGACGAGCTTCGCAAGACCCTCACCGACATCACCGGAAACAACAAGGTCCAGCTCAACATCCAGGAGATCAAGCAGCCCGAACTCGACGCTGCGTTGATCGCCCAGGGTGTGGCCGACCAGTTGATCAACCGGGTTGCCTTCCGCCGGGCCATGAAGCGTGCGGTGCAGAACGCCCAGAAAGCTGGCGCTCTCGGGATCCGCGTCCAGACCTCGGGCCGTCTCGGAGGCTCGGAAATGAGTCGCTCCGAGTGGTACCGCGAAGGTCGCGTTCCGCTGCACACCCTGCGCGCCGACATCGACTACGGCTTCCGGGAAGCGCACACCACTTACGGACGAATCGGTGTGAAGGTCTGGATCTACAAGGGTGACATCCTGCCCTACAAGACCGCCGCCGCGGACAAGATCAGCAAAGAGGCCGCCATGGCCGTTGGTGAGACCAGCGGACAGACCAAGCCCCGCAAGGTCGTTTCGTCCTCGGCTGCGCCCCGCACCCCGGAGCCCGACACCGAGGTCAACCCCGACGAGCTCGCACCGCTGGTCAAAGAGGCCGACCCCGAATTCGAGAAGCTTCTCGCTGAAGAAGAAGCAATCGAACGCACCACCCGCGAGTCCCATGAGACTCCCAACTTCCGTCCTGGCGACGGAGACTGAGGAGGCAGAACATGTTGATGCCCAAGAAAGTCGCGCACCGCAAGCACCATCGGGGACGTACCCGTGGCATGGCCAAAGGCGGCGACAGCGTTACGTTCGGCGACTTCGGCCTGCAGGCCCTTGAGCCTGGCTGGATCACCGCTCGACAGATCGAGGCAGCTCGTATTGCCATGACCCGTCACATCAAGCGTGGTGGCAAGGTCTGGATCAACGTCTTCCCCGACAAGCCCGTTACCGAGAAGCCCGCCGAAACCCGCATGGGATCAGGCAAAGGCAACCCAGAGCGTTGGGTAGCCGTGGTCAAGCCGGGCCGCGTGCTCTTTGAGCTCTCCTACAGCGACGAACAAGTCGCTCGCGAAGCCATTGACCGTGCTATCCAGAAGCTGCCGATCAAGTGCCGCTTCCTTCCCCGTGAGGAGGGTTTCTAAGCCATGGCAAAGAAGGCCCTTGACGAACTCGCCGACGCCGATCTGCTGACGCGACTCGACGAAACCAAAGAAGAGCTGTTCAACCTACGTTTCCAAAACGTGACGGGAACGCTCGACAACTACACGCGCATCAAGGAAGTAAAGCGCGATGTAGCCCGAGTCCTCACCGAGCTCCGCTCTCGCGAAATCGAGAAGGCCGAAGCTCTTGAGGGGAGTGAATGATGTCTGAAGCAACCGAAACCGCTGCGTCGTCCGAAGATGGCGAAACACGCGAGAATCCCCGCAAGGTACGCGAGGGACTCGTCGTGTCCAACGGCATGGAAAAGACCGCCGTCGTGGCATCGGTCGACCGTGTGCGGCACCGCCGCTACGCCAAGACCATGCAGCGCACCACCAAGCTCTACGTCCACGACGAAGAGAACACTCTCAACGTTGGCGACCGGGTCCGCATTCAGGAAACCCGCCCGCTGTCCAAGAAGAAGCGCTGGCGGATCCTTGAGATCCTCGAGCGGGCAAAGTAGGGCCGTGCGATGATCCAACAAGAATCACGGCTGCGTGTCGCCGACAACTCTGGTGCCAAAGAAGTTCTGTGCATCAAGGTGCTCGGTGGCTCAAAGCGCCGCTACGCATCGGTAGGCGACGTCTTCGTCGCCACCGTCAAGTCCGCAATACCGGGCGCTCAGGTCAAGAAGGGCGAGGTCGTCAAGTGCGTCGTCGTCCGCACCAAGAAAGAGAAGCGTCGCCCCGACGGTTCCTATATCCGCTTCGACGAGAACGCAGCGGTCCTCATCAACGAACAGAACCAGCCACGCGGAACCCGCATCTTTGGCCCGGTTGGTCGCGAGCTTCGTGACAAGAAGTTCATGCGGATCGTCTCGCTTGCTCCGGAGGTCCTCTAAGTGAAGATCAAGAAAGGCGACAAGGTTCGCGTGCTGTCCGGTAAGGACAAAGGCCACGAAGGCGAAGTCATGTTCGCGTTCCCGGCCAAAGGCACCGTCATCGTCGATGGCGCAAATATCGCCAAGAAGCATCAAAAGCCCAACCAGCAGATCCAGCAGGGTGGCATCATCGACCGCGACATGCCGTTGCAGGTCTCAAACGTGGCGCTGCTCAGCCCCGCCGACGGCAAGCCGACCCGCGTTGGCTACCGCATCGATGGCGATGGCACCAAGCACCGCATCTGCAAGCGCACTGGAGCCGATATCGATGGCTGAAACAATGTCCTCTCAAACCGTCTTTCCTCCCCGCTTGCGGGAGCAGTACAACAACGAACTCCGCGACGGACTCAAAACGACCCTCGGCCTTGGCAACATCATGCAGGTGCCGAAGCTCGAAAAGATCGTCGTGAACATGGGTGTCGGCGAGGCCGTAGGTTCGGCCAAGCTGCTTGATGGTGCGGTCGATGACCTCACCACCATTACCGGCCAGAAGCCGGTGGTCACCCGGGCCAAGAAGTCCATCGCAAACTTCAAGTTGCGCGAAGGTCAGGCCATTGGAGCCAAGGTCACCCTCCGGGGCGATCGCATGTACGAGTTCCTCGATCGTCTCGTATCGCTAGCCATCCCCCGTATCCGTGACTTCCGGGGTCTTCCCGACAAGTCCTTTGACGGCAACGGGAACTACACGTTCGGTGTCACCGAACAGCTCATCTTCCCCGAGATTGACTACGACAAAGTCACCAATACTCGAGGTATGGACATCACCATCGTCACGTCTGCAAAGACCGACGAAGAAGGCCGGGCGCTGCTCGAAGCCTTCAAGTTCCCGTTTCAGCGGGAGGAGGACCAGTAATGGCCAAGAAAGCTCTCATCAACAAGCAGCAGAAGACCCCCAAGTACAAGGTCCGGGGATACACCCGGTGCCGCAAGTGCGGGCGTCCTCGTTCGGTGTACCGCAAGTTCGGCCTGTGCCGGGTTTGTCTCCGCGATCTCGCCCACGCCGGCGAGATTCCGGGAATCACCAAGGCGTCCTGGTAGGGAGGGTCGCACAACAATGACAATGACCGATCCCATCGCCGACATGCTCACCCGTATCCGCAACGCCAATGTTGCCATGCACGATGACGTGTCGATGCCGGCTTCCAAACAAAAGGAAGCTCTGGCCAACGTCCTCAAGAGCGAGGGCTACATCAACGAGTTCGCGATTGCGGACAACACCGATCGTCCGGGCAGGACCCTGACCATCGAAATGAAGTACTCACCCGACCGGGCCCGAGTCATCTCGGGCATCGAGCGGGTCTCCAAGCCGGGCCTGCGGGTGTACTCGAAGTCCCGCACCACCCCGCGCGTTCTTGGCGGACTCGGTGTCGCTGTTCTGTCCACCAGCAAGGGTCTCATGACCGACCGCGAGGCGCGTAAGCGTCGACTCGGCGGCGAGATCCTCTGCTTCATCTGGTAGGGGCTCCTTTCCATGTCACGCATAGGCAAAGAACCAATAACGGTGCCAAGCGGCGTTGATATCAACGTGGCCGGGCAAAACGTCAAGGTCAAGGGCTCCAAGGGCGAGCTCGAGCTCGACCTACCGGGCGGCATCACCGCTCGCCAGGACGGCGAAGAACTCCTCGTTGAGCGACCCGATGAAACCCGTGAGAATCGGGCCTTTCATGGCCTGTCGCGCACGTTGATCAACAACATGATCATCGGGGTCAGCGAAGGCTTCAAGAAGGAACTTCAGATCGTTGGTGTTGGTTACCGTGCCGCCGCCAAAGGCAAAGACGGTCTCACCCTCAACCTTGGCTTCAGCCATCCCGTCGAGGTCAAGGCACCGGCCGGTGTCGAATTTGAAGTACCAGAACCCACCCAGATCATCATCTCGGGAATCGACAAGCAGGCGGTTGGCCAGACCGCTGCTGACATCCGTTCGCTGCGCAAGCCAGAGCCCTACAAGGGCAAGGGCATCAAGTACGCAGGCGAGCACATCATCCGCAAGGCCGGCAAGGCCGCGAAGTAACGCTGGCAAGAGGCAAGCATGACTGACAAAGCCAAAGTTCGCCGTGAGGCTCGGATCCGCCGTCACCGTCGGGTTCGCAAGAAGGTACGTGGCGACGCAGCCCGTCCCCGTCTTTCGGTGTTTCGTTCCAACAAGCACAT
This sequence comes from uncultured Acidimicrobiales bacterium, assembly GCA_964529355.1. Lineage (GTDB taxonomy): Bacteria > Actinomycetota > Acidimicrobiia > Acidimicrobiales > SHLQ01 > CALLQB01. Next base: position 5,163 of record CAZGVQ010000021.1, on the reverse strand, counting down.
TCAGGCCCAGATCATCGACGACTACGCCGGTGTGACCCTCGCTGCGGCGAGCACGGTTGCTGATGTCACCGACGGTTCCAGCAGCAGTGCTGAGGCCGCCGCCAAGGTCGGCACGGTGCTGGCCGAACGCGCAAAGTCCGCTGGTATCGACCAGGTCGTCTTCGACCGCGGTGGATACCGCTATCACGGCCGAGTGGCTGCACTCGCCGACGCCGCCCGCGAGGGTGGACTGGAGTTCTAATGGCCGATCAACGCAACAACCGCAACGACCGCAACCAGCGTGAAGAGCGCGAGCGCCCCAGCGGCCCCGGACTTCTTCGTGACTCGCGGGTCATCAACATCAACCGTGTCGCCAAGGTCGTCAAGGGTGGTCGGAGGTTCTCATTTACCGCGCTCGTCGTCATCGGCGACGGTCACGGCAAGGTAGGCCTGGGCTACGGCAAGGCGAAAGAGGTCCCGCTGGCTATCCAGAAGGGCACCGAAGAAGCCAAGCGCAACGTCTTTGATGTACCGCTTGCCGGTTCGACCATCGTGCATCCCATCATCGGCATCATGGGTGCCGGTCGAGTTCTGCTCAAGCCTGCTGCCCCCGGTACCGGTGTCATCGCCGGCGGCGCGGCCCGCATCATTCTTGAAGAGGCCGGCGTGCACGACGTGCTCTGCAAGTCGCTCGGTTCGCCAAATCACATCAACGTCGCCCGGGCCACCATCAACGGCTTGGCTGCGCTCAAGCGCCCCGACGAGATCGCTGCGCTCCGCGGCATCGATGCCGAAGAATTCATGCCGGCCGGTCTGCTCAAGGCCTACCGCGACAGCGAATCGGGCGCAACGCACGAAGCAGGAGCAGCCCATGGCTGAAATCACCATCACCCAGGTTCGTAGCTCGATCGGCTGCAAGCCCAAGCAGCGCGGAACCCTCCGTGCGCTCGGTCTTCGCGGTATCGGCAAGTCACGGACCCATGAAGACAACGAGGTCGTCCGCGGCATGATCGCCCGGGTTCCCCACCTCGTGCAGATCGAAGGCGCTGACGACGGGAGTGACTCCTGATGAAGATTCATGATCTCAAGCCCGCCGAGGGCTCAACCAAGCGCAAGAAGCGCGTTGGTCGAGGCATCGGCAGCAAGGGCAAAACGGCTGGCCGTGGTAGTAAGGGCCAGCGCGCCCGAAACACCGTCCGGGTTGGTTTCGAAGGTGGCCAGATGCCGCTGCACCAGCGGGTGCCAAAGCTTCGAGGCTTCAACAACCCGTTTCGTATCGAATACCAGGCCATCAACCTCGACACCATCGAGGATTCCGGTCTTAGCGAGGTGACTCCCGAGTCGCTGCTTTCCAAAGGCTTGGTCAGTAAGGGATCACTCGTCAAGGTGCTCGGTCGGGGCGAACTGAAGCGCTCGGTCACGGTCAAGGCTCACGCCTTCTCCGCAAGCGCTGAGGCGGCCATTACTGCGGCCGGCGGGACCGTTGAGGTTGTCGAGAAGCCCTTTGGCGATCGACGCCCGCCAGCACAGGGCAACGCGCTTACGAATCGCTAGTTTTTCCAAAGACGCGAATCCCCCTATCCGCGGTCGATAGGGGGATACAAGCCGGTATGGTCAATAGAAGCAATAGAAGCAGTGTGTTTCAAGACATTGTTCTTCGGCCGTAGTCCGGCCACAACATGACGCAGAGGTAGCACCAGTGCTCGCCAACATTCCCAATATGTTCCGGGTTGCGGATCTTCGAACCAAGATCCTCTTTACGCTCGCCATTCTTGGCATCTATCGACTCGGATCGTTCATCCCGGCCCCCGGGATCGACTTTGCCGCGGTCGAGTTGCTCCGCCAGAACGCGAACCAGGGCGGCATCCTTGCCGTGCTGTCGTTGTTCTCTGGAGCCGCACTCACCCAGTTTGCGGTTTTCGCTTTGGGTGTCATCCCCTACATCACCGCCTCGATCATCATGCAGATCCTCGGTGTCGTGATTCCCAAGATCGAGCAGTGGCAGCAGCAGGGTGCGGTTGGCCAGCGCAAGATCACCCAGTGGACTCGTTACATGACGGTGGCGATTGCGCTCATCCAGTCCACCAGCTTCGCCTTCCTGTTCCACAACCCGTCGAACTCGGTCACCAACCACGGCGGAACCGGCATCGACCTGCTCCCCAACTTCACCCCCGGCACGGTTTCGTTGGTGGTACTCACCCTCACCGCCGGCACCTCGCTGCTGATGTGGATGGGCGAGCTCATCACCCAGCGGGGCATCGGCAACGGCATGTCGCTGCTCATCTTCGCTTCGGTTGTTGCATCGTTCCCCTTCCAAGGCCTTGCGGTCTATGAGGAAAACGGCACCGTGGCCCTCGTGGTCTTCCTGCTCATGATCCTGGTGCTGGTGGCCGCAATCGTGTTCGTCGAGCAGGGTCAGCGCCGAATCCCGGTCAGCTTCGCCAAGCGGGTTGTCGGTCGCAAGATGTACGGCGGCCAGAACACCTACATCCCCCTCAAGGTCAACCAGTCAGGCGTTATCCCCATCATCTTCGCCAGCTCGGTGCTGTATCTCCCACAGCTCCTGGCAGTCACGCTTCCGTGGGAAGGGTTCCGCAACTGGGTCAACGACGAGCTGAGCCGCCCCGACAGCGTCTGGTACTACCTGATCTTCGGAATCCTCATTGTCGGGTTTGCCTACTTCTACACCGCCATCACCTTCGATCCGGCCAAGCAGGCCGACACCATTCGCAAGCAGGGTGGCTTCATCCCCGGCATCCGCCCGGGACCACAGACCGAGCGCTACCTGTCCAAGGTGCTCTCCCGCATCACGCTGCCGGGTGCTTTGTTCATCCTGATCGTAGCTCTGCTACCGTCCATCTTCATGCAGGCCTTGGGATGGGGAATTGGCGGCGATGCCGGAACCTTCGGCTTCCTCGGTATCTCCATCCTCATCGCAGCGGGTGTCGCCCTCGAGACCATGCGTCAGATCGATAGCCAGCTCACCATGCGTAACTACGAGGGCTTCCTGAAGTAACCAATGGTGTTGCGAATGGTTATCCTCGGCCGCCAGGGCTCCGGCAAGGGCACCCAGTGCGCCCACCTGGTTTCCGAGTACGGCTGCGTGCATGTCTCCACCGGAGACATGCTGCGGGCCGCACGCGAGGAAGGCACCGAGTTGGGTATCGCCGCAGGCGAACTCATGGATGCCGGCGAACTGGTTCCCGACGACATCATGAAGGGCATCGTCGCCGAGCGGCTGCAGAAGGACGACGTGCTCGCCCAGGGCGTTCTGCTCGACGGCTTCCCTCGCACCCCCGACCAGGCACAGGCCCTCGAGGCCATGCTGGGCGACGGCGGACTTTCCCTGGCGATCAACCTCGACGTACCCGTCGAGGTGGTAACCGAGCGCATGATGGAGCGGGGTCGAGCCGACGACACCCCCGAAGGAATCGCTCGTCGACTCGAGCTCTATGAGGCACAGACCGCACCACTTCTCGAGTGGTTTGGTGACCGGGGCGTTCTCGAGGTCGTTGACGGCGTGGGCGAAGAGGACGAAGTCTTCTCGCGACTCCGGGGCGTCGTCGACCCGCTCGTCTAGCCCACTGCACCAACCCCGCCGCAACTCTTCGCTGTGGATTCGCCCAGCCGAGCGTCATCGCCGGCGACTAGGGTGAGAGCTATGACCTATGAGACTCCGGAGTATCACCCGGCCTTCGAGGAGTACTGCGAAACCATCTTCGAACTCGCCGAGGATGGCGTCGAGGTCATCCAGGCCCGCATCGCCGAACGTCTCGATGTCTCGCGCCCGGCCGTGTCGGAAATGGTTCACAAGATGCAGCGCGAAGGCCTTGTCCAGGTAGAGGCCGGCATCATCGACCTCACCAGCGATGGGGTGCTTCTTGCCAACCAGGTGGTGCGTCGACACCGTCTCGCCGAGCGGTTCCTTACCGACATGCTTGGTCTGTCGTGGACCGATGCCCACCACGAGGCCGGCAAATGGGAGCACGTCATTTCGCCTACCGTTGAGGAAGCCCTCGTGCGGGTTTTGAACGACCCCACCACCTGTCCGCACGGCAACCCGATCCCGGGCTCGGACTACGAGGCGCCCGCCGACTCCACTGTCCTCAGCGGTGTATCGGTTGGCGATGAGTTCGTCGTCCGACGCATTCCCGAGGAGCTCGAGTTCGCCGACGGATTGTTGGAATTCCTCGAAGGTGCGTCGCTGCTGCCCGGCAACGCCGGGGTCGTAACCGCATCGTCCCCCGATGGCACAACCACGGTCGAGATCGCTGGTGCCCACGTGGGCGTTGGCGCATTCGCGTCGGCCCGAATCCTGGTAACGGTGGCCTAGCCGGGTTGGTCGGCGGTAGGTTCGGCGGGAAGTCGAACCACCATGGCGCAACCGGTTGGCTGATTCTCGGTGGCCTCAATGGACCCGCCGTGTAGCTCGACTATCCACTTGGCGATCGCCAGGCCCAGACCGGTTCCGCCTCGCGCCTGCGATCGATGTTCGTCGACCCGATGGAACCGCTCGAACACCTTGCTGCGCTGATCCGCCGGAATGCCGGGGCCCTCATCGGTGACCCGAATCTCAACTTCGGTACCTACTCGAGTGCCCGAGACGTTGATGGGGCGATCGATGGGGGAGAAGCGGCGTGCATTGTCCACCAGGTTCGCCAATACCTGATGCAGCCGCTCGGCATCGGCGACGATGGTGAGATCGGTGGGCATGTCGAGCAACACGGGTGGCGAGTCGTTGGCCAGGAGCGCCTCTTCGCGGACGCGTTCGGCAAGGTTGGTGAGCGACACCGGTGCCAGGTCGAGCGGAACCTCGCCGGCTTCGAGCCGCGCGAGGCTGAGCAGCTGGCTCACCAGTCGACCAAGCCGTTCGGTTTGTCGAAGCATGACGCCCAGCGAAGCTTCGTCGGGCTCGGTAACTCCGTCGACCAGGTTCTCGAGGTTCACCTGCAACGCCGCGATGGGTGTCCGAAGCTCGTGGCTTACGTTGGCCACCAGGTCGCGGCGTTGTTTCTCGACCGTATCGAGCTGGCCAGCCATCACGTTGAACGCTTCGGCGAGCGACCCGACCTCGTCGCGCGAGGCGGTTTCGACCCGAGCTGAGTAGTCGCCGTGGCTCATCGCCTGGGTTGCCGCCATCATCTCGCGAAGCGGCGACGTCGCGCCCCGAGCCAGGAGCTGCAC
>CAZGVQ010000020.1:0-16277 GCA_964529355.1 uncultured Acidimicrobiales bacterium | reverse complement strand
TTGCGAGCGACCGACCATAGATACAGCGAGCTTGCGAGCCACCGACCAGAAACAGACTTACAGCAGTTCGCCGGTTTCTGGGAGGTCGTCGATTTGGATCTTTCTCTTTCGGCGTTCTGGGGCGAGGGCTCGCATGGAGTCGAGGTGGCCGAAGCAGGTGAGTCGGTCGTTGACTTCGAGGATCTGGCTTCGGCGCGGGTTTGGATGCACCAGTCCGTTTTTCTGCACCATGAGTACCGACACGTCGAGGTCGCGCAAACTCGACTCGCCGATCGACTGACCCACAAGGTCTGAACCTTCACCCACCACGATGTCGGCGACGCCGTAACCCGCCGCCATTCCCAACTTCTGTCGAACATCGAGCGAGGGAAAGCCCACCTGGTTGCTGACGAAGTCGACGATCGCGCCGGCCACATCCAACCCGGTGGCCGCCTCGATTCCCTGGAGTCCGGGGGAGGAGTTGACCTCGATGATCAGCGGACCGTTGTCGCTTTCGAGCAGGTCGACACCGGCCACGCGTAGTCCCAAAATCTGTGCGGCGCGGACCGCCGCTCGCTCGTAGTCTTCGTCGAGTTCGACCGGGGCAATCGATCCGCCGCGATGCAGGTTGCTGCGGAACTCGTCGCCCTGGGCGGTGCGGCGCATGGCGGCCACCACCCGGTTGCCGATCACGAACGCTCGTACGTCGCGGCCTCGGGACTCACTGATGAACTGTTGCAGCAACACGTTTTGATCGGCGCTGTGCAGCGTCTCGACGATGGCCTCGGCAATGGCAGCATCGGGTGCCAACATGACACCGATTCCCTGGGTGCCCTCGATGAGTTTGATGACCACCGGAGCGCCACCGACCCGTCGGATGGCCGCCGGCACGTCCTTGCGGTCGCGCACGAAGGTCGACTTTGGAATGCCGATGTCGTACCGAGACAGAATCTGGAACGCCCGGAGCTTGTCGCGCGACGCGGCGATGGCGCTGGCCGTGTTCGGTGTGTACACATCCATCTGCTCGAATTGCCGTACCACCGCGGTGCCGAAGTAGGTGATGGAGGCGCCGATCCGGGGGATGATCGCGTCGTAGTCGGGGAGGGGACGCCCTCGGTATTGAAGCTCTGGCTCATCGCTGGCAAGGTCGATGCCGAAGCGCAGCGTGTCGAGCACCCGAACTTCATGGCCCCGATCGCTCGTGGCTTTGACCAGTCGTTTGGTGGCGTAGGACCCGGGCGCCCGAGAGAGGACGGCGATCTTCACGACAGGTCGCTCACCGGCCGAAGATCTTCGGCAATATGCATGAGCGCATCGCCCTGATTCACCAGCGGTCGCTGCATCAGACCGATAAGCACACCCGACGCACGGGTGGTGATTCGTGCGCGACGGTTGCCGAGCGAGTCGTGGATGAGTCCGACGCTGTCGCCCATCTCAAACGGCTGGCCGAGTTCAACATCGGTGAGGAACAACCCGCTGCGTCGTGCCCGGACCCAGTGGCTTCCGCCGGCGACGAGCGGCTCAACCTCGCACTTTGGGTGGGCCTCGATCATGTCGAGTTCGCCGAGGACGCGCATGACCCCTTTGCGTCCGGTCTCTATGGTGACTTCATCAAAGCGAGACGCTTCGCCGCCCTCGAACAACAGCACCTTCTTCTTTTTCTTGGTGGCCACCGCTCGTATGGAGCCGCCGCGTGTTTTGGCGTCGAGGATAACCGGGGCACCGAACGCCGCAGCGAGCTTGAGGGTTTCCGGCGAGGAAAGGTCGGCCCGAATCTGTGGAAGGTTCTTCCGATCGCCCGAACCGGTGTGAAGATCGATACCGACCTCGCAGTGGGCGACGATTTCCTTCATGAACAGACTGGCGATTCGCGACGCCAACGACCCTCTTGAGGACCCGGGGAAGGACCGGTTGAGATCGCGCCGGTCCGGCATGTAGCGATCGTTGGCCAGAAAGCCATGCACGTTCACCGTGGGTACGGCGATGATCGTGCCGCGCAGTTCCTTCGCGTCGATGTCCTGCAACACCCGCCGAATGATCTCGATGCCACAAATCTCGTCGCCGTGAATTGCCGCATTGAGCCACACCGATGGCCCCTCCTCAGCGCCGTGCATCACGATGACCGGCAGAGACACCTGGGTGCCGCTGGCCATCTTGGCGATGGGGAGTTCACACTGTTTGCGGCGACCGGCGCGAATGGTCTGGCCACCGAAGTCAAGGCTTGATCTGGTCATGTTGTGGTTTGTTCTAGCGCAGGCACTACAACAGTGAACATGTCGAACCTCTTTTTCTCGCCCGAGTGGGATGCACTCGTTGCCCATCAGCCCGAGGTCGCCTCGACCAGTCTGCGCGAATTGTTCGCAAACGACACTTCGCGCGGCACCCGTCTAGCGGTTGAGGCGTCGGGTCTTTACCTCGATTACTCCAAACATCTCATTACCGAAGAGACCGTCTCGCTGCTGCTCGACCTGGCGAAAGCGGCACAGGTAGAGGAACGACGCGACGCGATGTTCGCCGGCGAACACATCAACCTCACCGAGGATCGTGCGGTGTTGCATACCGCGTTGCGTCGGGCCGAGGACGACTCGCTCGTCGTCGATGGCCAGGACGTGGTCGCCGACGTACACGCCACCTTGGCGAGCATGCGGACCTTCGCCGACCAGGTGCGCTCCGGTGAGTGGCTCGGGCATACCGGTAAGCCGATTTCGACCATCATCAACGTCGGTATCGGGGGTTCTGACCTCGGTCCGGTCATGTGTGCACGAGCCCTTCGCCCTGACATCGCCGACCATCTGACGTTGGTGTTCGTCTCGAACATCGACGGCGCCGACCTCGATGCAGCGCTGGCCGACGCCGACCCCGAAACCACATTGGTGGTGGTCAGCTCCAAGACGTTTGGCACCATCGAAACCCTCACCAACGCCCGGTACGCGAGGACCTGGCTGGTCGATGCGCTCGGCGATGAGGCGGCGGTGCCCAAACACTTCGTGGCGGTCTCGACGAACGCCGAGCGGGTAGCCGAGTTCGGTATCGATACCGCCAACATGTTCGGTTTCTGGGACTGGGTCGGCGGCCGCTACTCGGTCGACGCCGCCATCGGACTCAGCCTGATGATCGGCATTGGACCAGACGCGTTCGATGAGTTTCTCGGCGGCTTCCGCGATATCGACGAGCACTTCCGCACCGCACCGCTCGAAGCAAATATGCCGGTGATCATGGCAATGCTGGGCGTTTGGTACCGCAATGCGTGGAAGCTGGGAGCGCACGCCGTGCTGCCGTACTCAAATGATCTGGCGCGGTTCCCTGCGTATCTCCAGCAGCTCGATATGGAGAGCAACGGCAAGCAGGTAAACCGGTCGGGCGAGCCGGTCAGCGTCGATACCGGACCCCTCGTCTGGGGCGAGCCGGGAACCAACGGCCAGCACGCCTTCTACCAACTCATCCATCAGGGAACCACCGTGATTCCGGCCGACTTCATCGGCTTTGTGAACCCCCGCCATGAGTTCACCGAGCACCACCGCATCCTTACCGCCAACCTGCTGGCCCAGACCGAGGCGCTGGCCTTCGGGAAGACCACCGACGAAGTGCGGGCCGAAGGGGTGGCCGAAGACCTCGTGAACCACAAGACCTTCCCTGGCAACCGACCCACCAGCACGTTGTTGGCCGATTCGCTCACGCCACGGGTGGTCGGCCAACTCATCGCGCTCTATGAGCACAAGGTGTTCGTGCAGGGAGTGGTGTGGGACGTCAACAGCTTCGACCAGTGGGGTGTCGAGCTGGGCAAGGTATTGGCCACCAATATCCTCGACGAGCTGTCGAGCGACGATCCGGTTGCCGCGGCAGCCGATGCCGGGCACGACAGCAGCACCCAGGAGCTCATTCGTCGCATGAGCTGAGACCGGTAGCCTTCGGTCATGGCTGGCGCAAACATCCCCGAGGCCGAGGTGGACGTCGATGCGGGCCTCGCCGCTCGTCTGCTCGCCGACCAGCACGCCGACCTCGCCGGCCTGCCGATCACCCAGGTGGCCAACGGCTGGGACAATGTGATCTTCCGCCTCGGCGATGACCTCGCGCTGCGGATTCCGCGTCGCGAGCTGGCTGCCCAGCTGGTGGTGAGCGAACAGGAATGGCTCCCCAAGCTCGCATCGACATTGCCGCTGCGGATCCCCGCGCCGGTACGCAACGGCCGGCCAACCGGCTACTACCCCTGGCACTGGTCGGTGGTGCCCTGGGTACCCGGCGAAGCGGTTGGCACGCGACCGTTCAGCAGCCCGGCATCGGCGGCCAAGTCACTGGGTGAGTTCCTCCGGGCGCTACATCAACCGACCGACGGGGCGGCACCCGAGAATCCGTGGCGAGGCGAACCACTGGCAAAACGCGACAAACGAACCCGCGAGAACATTGCGGCCGTGGCCAGCGAGCTGCCCGCCTCGGTCGAGCGGATGGCTGGTATCTGGAACGACGCGATCGCGGCGCCCGCCTGGAGCGGGCCGCCCATCCTGCTGCACGGCGATCTTCACCCGCTCAACATGATCGCGACGAATGGCGAGCTTTCGGCAGTCATCGACTTCGGCGATATCACCGATGGCGATCCGGCCACCGACCTTATGGTGGGCTTCTATCTGTTCGACCTCGCCGACCACGGCATCTTCAAAGCGGCCGCCGAGTCGGCCATCCGTCCCATCGACGATGCGATGTGGTTGCGAGCCAAGGGCTGGGCGCTCAGCCACATGACGCTTGTCCTCGCTCATTCGGCTGACAGTCCGGAACTGCTCGCTGTCGCTCGCAAAGGTCTCCAGCGCGTCGTCGACGCATCCTGACCCGACGGCGACGAGACCAGAGCTCGTTGCGCTTGAACAACTGAAAGGTTGATGAAACGCGGTCAGATTCTCGCGGCCAGCGGGGTTCTTCTGAGCCGGGTGACCCATTACTTATGGGCCGCTGGCCTCAAATCGCTCAAGGCCGCCTCGTTTTCGCCTTAGGCCAGCGCCACTCCCGGCGATGGGCAACCCATCGAATGGTCTTCGGAGGTTGTCATGAAGAACGAGCTCATCAAAGCAGGGGGAGCGATCCTGCTCCTCACCGCACTCGTAGTCGGCGGACTACTGGCATTGGTCGGCGTGTCGAACCAGCAACCTGTTGCTGCCGCGCCCACGTTCACCGGAGATGTCGAGGTCGACTTCGACCCTGCGGTTGATCCCGACGTTGTGGTGATCCCGGACCCCGGCGGGGTTGGCGATGTCGGAATCCCCAGCGCTACCGCTATTGCCGGATGGGATATGCGCGATCTTCGCTATGTCTACGACGCCGCAGCTGACGAGCTATTTTTCGGCCTGAACTTTGACGGGGTCGGCGGCGATCCTGATGGCGACGGCGATCCGGCTAGCGGACCCATAACCCTTCCTGGCGGCGGGACCGACCAGCCAAACTGGGCCGGCGACGAAACGTTCGCTGTTGTGCTCGACACCAACAACGATGGATTCGCCGATGTCATTGCCGGCATCGACTTCCTCGATGACATCTCCATGTTCACCATCGAGAATGCTGCGGTCGGTGCCGCGTTCAGCCCGGCAATTCCTGGCAACTACCTCGGGCCCATCCCTGGCGTGCTTGGACAGCTCCCGACCAATACGAGCTCAACGAGCCCCGACATTGAGTTCTCCATCGTCAACTTCTCGACCCTCGTTCCCGACCCGTCGCAGCTAACGCTGGGAGTTCTTGCGTTTGCCGGAGCCCTCACCGACGGTGGTGTCGGCGAGGAGTTCGTGTCGGGTATTGGCGTATTCGAGACCATCGACCTCACGCCCCCCGAGCCTGAGCCCGAGCCCGAGCCGGGCCTCGAGATCGAGAAGTCCACCAACGGCATCGATGCCGACACCCCCGCCGAGGGCCCGCTGCTGGCCACCGGATCGACGGCAACCTTTGAGTACATCGTTACCAACACCGGCAACGTCGATCTGGTCGACATCGAGGTCACCGACGACATTCTTGGAGTGGTCTGCACCATTCAGACGCTGTCGGTTGGGGCAGACATCTCCTGCACCGCCGACGCCCCTGTCGGTGCCGGCGACTACGTGAACATCGGCACCGCGACCGGTTTCCAGGACGACGGCATGGGCGAGGCCACCGGCGACCCGGTGACCGACGACGACCCAAGCCATCACACCGGTGGCTTCGGAGCGATCGACCTTGAGAAGACCATCTTCGGTGCCGATGTCGACGAGCCGGGAGTGAATCTTGGCGACGTACCCAACGTTCCCGTCGGCGTCATCATCAGCTTCGACTTCCAGGTGACCAACACGGGCAGCCTCGACCTGGCCAACATCGTGCTGGTCGACGACGTGCTCGGTCCCATCACGTGTCCACGCGACGACTTGGGCGTTGGAGAGTCGATGACGTGCTCCGGTGACCATGTGGTCTCCGAGGGTCTTACCCGAAACGAAGGCTCGGTCGAAGCACAACCGGTTGGCGCCAACGGCCTTCCTTTCGGCGACCTGGTGAGCGATAACGACCCGGCACATCACCGGGGATTCCCCAACACCATCGACATCGAAAAGGCCACCAACGGCGACGATGCCGATGACACCGCGGGCCCCAACGTGCCTCTGGGCGCTCCCGTGCTGTTCACCTACGTGGTGACCAACACCAGCCCGATCGACATCGTCGACGCCGTGGTCACCGACAATGTCGAAGGCCAGATCTGTGTCATCGACTTCCTCGGGGCGGGCCAGTCCGCAACCTGTGAGGCCACGATCGAGGCCAGCCTCGGCGCCTACGAAAACGACAGCTCGGTCGAGGGTCAGCCGATCAACAGCGAAGGCGATCCTGCCGGTCCACCGGTGACCGACGATGACCCCAGCCATCACTTCGGCGTCTGCGACGAAACCATTGACGGTCCGGTGCTCTACCAAGGCGGCCAAACCGTCTGGGACACCGGCTACGTGGCTGGCGACAACTCGACGATCCAGCTCATCACCACCGAGAACGGTGGTTCACCGAACCAGCCGAACGAGCAGGTGTACCTTCTCGTCGGTGACGACCAGTACGGTCCGTCGCCTGTCGGTCTCGGCACCATCACCTTCGATATCACCTCTGGTGGTCCCGTGACGGTCGTGCACATCAGCGAGGTCGATTCGGGAATCAGCGGACCAAACAGTGTGATCCCCAGCTTCTGTGGCACCGACCTCTCCGTCGCTCCACCGCTGTGTACCGACCTGGTTGAGGGCCCGGCGCTCTGGGCTGGCGCCGAAACGGTTTGGAACACCGGACTCACCGCAGAAACCGGTTCGACCCTTCGTCTGGTCACCAGCGAGAACGGTGCGTCACCGGCGCAGCCGAACGAACAGGTCTACGTGGAGATCGCCGGCGAACTTTACGGTCCGTCACCAGCGGGGCTTGGCGAGATCGAGATTGAGGTTGGCCAGGGCGGTCCGGTGACCATCCTGCATTACAGCGTGGTGACCGGCGATGTGTCGTCGCCCAACAGTGTGGTGCCCGCTCTGTGTGGCACCGACCTCACCGTCACACCTCCGCCGGTGTGTACCAACCTCCTCGAGGGCCCGGCGCTCTGGGCTGGCGCCGAAACGGTCTGGACCACCGGACTCACCGCGCAGGCTGGTTCGACGCTGCGTATCGTCACCACCGAGAACGGCGCTTCGCCCGCCCAGCCCAACGAGCAGGTGTATATCCAGGTCGGTGACGATCAGTACGGACCAACGCCCTCCGGTCTTGGCGAATTCGAGTTCGTGGTCGACAACACCGGTCCGGTCACCATCCTGCACTACAGCGTGGTCACCGGCGATGTGTCGTCGCCCAACAGCGTCGTGCCCGCACTCTGTGGCACCGACCTTGCTCCCACACCGATACTCTGCACCGATCTGCTTGAAGGTCCCGCCCTGTATGTCGGTGGCGAGACCGTGTGGAACACCGGACTCACCGCAACCGCTGGCGAGCCCATTCGAGTTGTCACCACCGAGAACGGTGCTTCGCCTGCCCAGCCCAACGAGCAGGTGTACGTGAAGATCGGTGACGACACCTACGGGCCGTCGCCCGCCGGTCTCGGTGCCTTCGAGTTCACGCCAACGACAGGTGGCGAAGTCACCGTGTTGCATTACAGCGTGGTCACCGGCGACACGTCGTCGCCCAACAGTGTGGTGCCCGCGCTGTGCGGTCCGGGTCTCAACGTGACCCCGCCCGCTTGCGTCGATCTGGTTGAAGGTCCGGTGCTGTACCACGGCGGCGAAACCGTCTGGCACACCAACTTCTACGCCAAGGACAACTCAAAGATCCGCGTGGCTGTTTCCGAGAACGGTGGCTCGCCAGATCAGCCCAACGAGCGGGTCTTCCTTCAGGTCAACGGCGAAACGATCGGCATGACCCCGTCGGCTGACGGTGAGGCGACCTTCGATGTCGTCACCGGTGGTCCGGTGAGCATCGTCCACTACAGCGTGGTCACCGGCGACACGTCGTCCTCGAACAGTGTGGTGCCCGCGATATGTGGCAGCGACTCTGTGCAGATCGAGGGCGGGCTCAGCTGTGAGCTTCCCGATGGCACGCCGGTGACCGTCGATCTCGACGGCAACATCGTGCCCGCCAACTTCGACGGCGGGACCCACGGATCCGAGGGCATCCACGCCATCGGCAGTCCTGATGCGCTGGCCAACTTCGACGGAAACGCGGAAGCCATCGGTGGCCTCGCCTCCGGCGAGGGCCCGGCCGGACTCTCGCTCGCGGCAATCATGTTGCTCACCCTCGGAGGGTTCGCCGCACTAACCACCGGCGCAGCCCTCGGCGCCCGCCGCCACTAACCCAAACCCAACGAACTGGCACCGGATCCGGTGCCCAGAGCGACCGGATCCGGAACCAGTTCGAAAGAGAAAGTGCTTGTGAAGCTTTGCACTAAGTCGTATGATGAGATTGTGCAAAGTTTCACAAAGTCTTCAGAGATGGTTGGTGGACCCGACGAACGTCCCGTTGGCCGTCGGCTTCGCGTGGTCATCGTTGGTGCTGGGTTCGGGGGAGTGGCCGCAGCACGTGCATTACGCAACGCGGACGTCGAGGTCATCGTCATCGACCAGAGAAACCACCACACGTTCCAACCGCTGCTCTACCAGGTAGCCACCGCTGGCCTCGACGCCGACGACGTGTGCCACGCGACGCGAGGCATTTTCCATCGCCAGTCCAACGCCACCGCCGTGCAGTCGCGGGTGGTCGATGTCGACTTCGACAGGCGTCTCGTGATTACCGACGACGGCGAACCGGTTCCCTACGATCGTCTCGTTCTGGCACTCGGAGCAGTCACCAACGACTACGGAGTTCCAGGCGTCGAGGCCTTCACCTTTCCCCTCAAGAGCGCCCACGACGCGCTCGAACTTCGAAGCCACGTGCTTCGCCAATATGAGGTTGCTGATCGCACGACATCGGCGGTCTCGCGCGATGCCGCCACGACAATCGTGGTGGTAGGTGGTGGACCAACAGGCGTGGAGACGGCCGGTGGTTTCATCGAACTCACCAACCAGGTGTTCAGTCGCGACTTTCCAACCGCCTACGCCGCCGGCACCAAAGTGGTACTGATCGAAGGAGAAGATCGCCTCCTCGGAGCCTTCTCGCCCAAGCTCGGCGCTTCGGCCGAAAAGAAGCTCCGCTCGATGGGTGTCGACGTGAAGCTCGGGACGCAGGTTTCGCGAGTGCAGCCCGGACAGGTTGTGCTGAGCGACGGCACCACCATCTCCTCCAACACCATCATCTGGGCGGCTGGTGTTCGCGCCCACCCCTTCGCCGAACATCTCGGACTCGAAACCACAGCGCATGGCCGGGTGGTGGTCGATCATCACCTTCGACTTCTCGATCGACGCGAGGTGTTCGTCGTTGGCGATCTGGCTGCCCCGCCGGCCGAGTCGGATGGACCGGTTCCCCAGATGGCGCCGGCAGCGACTCAGGGCGGCAAACACGCGGCGACGGTTATCGCCGCCGAGGTGGCTGGCAACCGCGGCCTTTCGTCGCCGTTTCGCTATGTCGATAAAGGATCGATGGCCACGATTGGTCGCAACTCGGCGGTGGTCGAGTTCCCCAATGGCCTGCGCGTCCGAGGCTTTCTCGGATGGGTGGCATGGCTCATGCTGCACGTGGTCATGTTGGTCGGCTATCGCAACCGGGCCAACGTGCTCGTCAATTGGGCGTGGAGCTATCTGACCCACGACCGTGGAAGTCGTTTGATCATCGAGCCGGACGCGCCACAGCTGACGCAGCCATCGGAACTGCGATCAGTGAAGGTTCGCTGACGAACCCACCAAAGAGGAAGGCCTTTTAGGCCTCGCCGCCGATCTCGGCGATGGCTTCATCGATGATCTCCTGGATCTCTTCGATGGTGGTGCCATCTTCAAAGTTCGCCGGCAAGGCGTCGGGGTGGTCGACCAGGTACTCGATGGCTTCGAGTTCTTCAGAAGCCGGGTCGAGCTCGCCGTGGGTGACTCGCTCGAAGTAGACGACCTCGAGAAGTTCGATGGCCGACAGCGACTCGCCGAAGGCTGGCATCTCTGCCCCGCTGAACTCGAGCGCAATGCGTTGTCCGCCTGGGCGGGCCGGGTCGCCGAACGGTGAGCCAGCCGCCGATGAGCCATTGACGACCCACCAGATGTGCGACGCAGCGTCGGGGAAGGTGAGGGCGACTTCGCCACCGGCGAGTGGGCGACCGCTTCCGCCGCCGCCTCCGACGCCGTGGCAACCGGAGCAGCTGGCGTATACCTCTTGACCGGCGGTGAGGATTCCCTCGACCGGCGGACGCTCGAGTGTGCCGACATAGAAGAAGGCCCAGATGGGGAGCATGAGCACGATGAAGAACGCCCAGGATGGGACCTTCTTGCGGTCGAGTGCTGCCTGAACGAACGGTGGTACCGGCTCGGGTGCTTTCTCGATCTCGACTGGGGCGGCAGCAACCGGGGCTGCGGCGGCGGGTGCCTTTTCGACGGCGGCGCCAGAATCAGAAGCGGCCGCGGAATCTCCAGCAGGCGCAGCGCCGCCCTCGCCAGTGAGGCGAGCGCGAGCGGCACGGGCTCGTTCTAGGAGATGATCTGGGACTTCGGTCAAGACAGCCTCCGGGGCAGTCGGGTCGGCGCCATCGTACGGGGATTTGCTACCACTTGGCTACGTGAGATCGCTACTTCGTACAGGTCACTTGCTGTACTTCTATATTCTCGCCTGCTCCATCGACAAACGGGGCGATGGAATGACGATTCTCTGACGGCGAACCCGTCCTACCTAACATTTGTTAGGTAGGGTGCCGACAGGGGTTCCCAATGGCCACAAAAGTGATGACTGATGTGGTGGTAGACCGCGAAGTTCACAGCGCTCGGACTCGGGTGCTCGATGCTGCGGCACAACTCATCTTCGACAAGGGATTCTTCGCCACGTCGATGCGCGACATCGCGGCGGCGGTTGGCATCAAGGCGGGGTCGCTCTATCACCACTTCAACTCCAAAGAAGAGATCTTCATTGCCATTCTCGAGCGCGGTATCGATGTGATGGTTTCGGCGTTCGACCAGGTGTGTGCCCAGGAAGCCGAAGGTGGGTTCGCCAACGCCGAGGCGCTGGTGCAGGCCCACGTTCGGGCCCACCTGGCATCGCTCTTTGAATTCGGGCCGTACACCGCGGCTCACGTAACCACTTTTCACAACGCACCCACAGCGGTGCACGAGATCGTGGTCGAGCGACGCGATGCCTATGAAGCGATGTGGGCGGGCCTTATCGAGCGACTCGACCAGCAGGGCTCACTGCAGGTCGATGACCCGACCATCGCCCGGCTCGTGCTGCTCGGTGGTATGAACACCACAGTCGAGTGGTTCGATCCGGGCGGAACAATGTCGCTCGATGGTCTCGCCGAGTCGATCGCCAAGCAGTTTCTCAATGGCGTTGGAGCACCCTGATGCGCAAACTCACCTCAAAGATCGACACCGGTGCGGCCGTCTTCGCAACCAACCGCGATGCGTATCTCGCCGAGATAACCACATTGACCGAACGGAAACAATGGGCGATCGACGGCGGTCACAACCGCGAGCGGTCCATCGAACGCCATCTGGCACGCGGCAAACACATGGTGCGCGACCGCATCGACATGGTCATTGATGCCGACACCCCTTTTGTCGAACTCTCGACCCTGAGCGGGTACGGCCAGTACGACAACGCCGCGCCGGGCGCCGGCATCGTCACCGGCGTCGGCACGGTCCATGGCGTGCCCTGGATGTTCATCGCCAACGACGCCACCGTGAAGGGTGGCTCGCTACTGCCGGTATCGATCAAGAAGCATGTGCGAGCCCAGGAGATCGCCGAGCAGAACGATCTGGGCGTTATCTATCTGGTCGACAGCGGGGGAGCGTTCCTTCCGCTTCAGGACGAGATCTTCCCCGACAAGGATCACTTCGGCGGATCGTTCTATCGCCAAGCGCGACTGTCGGCCCGTGGGCTTCCGCAGATGTCGGTGGTGCTTGGCGGCTGTACGGCCGGTGGCGCCTACGTGCCAGCCCTGTCCGACGAGGTCATCATGGTCGAGGGCATCGGCCGCATCTTCCTCGGCGGGCCTCCCATCGTGAAGGCGGCCCTCGGCGAGATCATCGACGCCGACGATCTGGGAGGGGCCCAACTCCACACGATGACCTCCGGCGTTTCGGACTACATCGCTCAGACCGAAACCGAGGCCTACGGAAAACTCCGCGAACTCTGCGAGTCGGTCAACCAACGTCGCATCGTCGACCGGCAGGGCTGGCTCGACTACGTCGACCCCGAACCGCCCGCCTATGACCCGGCCGAGATGTACGGCATCGTGTCGGCCGACGACCGCATCCCCTTCGACGTGAAAGAGATCATCGCTCGGCTGGTCGATGGGTCACGGTTCGCCGAGTTCAAACCCGACTGGGGCTCCACCATCGTCACCGGGTTCGCCCGGATGTGGGGCCACCAGGTGGGCATCATCGCCAACGACGGCGTGATCTTCGCCGAAGCGGCCCTGAAAGCCACGCACTTCATCGAACTCTGCGAGCAACGGCGCATTCCGCTTTTGTTTCTTCAGAACACCTCGGGCTACATGGTGGGCAGCGAGGCCGAGGCCGGCGGCATCGCAAAACATGGGGCCAAGATGGTCAGCGCGGTGGCCAACGCAACCGTGCCCAAGTACACGGTGCTCATCGGCGGCGCCTATGGCGCTGGCAACTACGGCATGTGCGGCCGAGGTTTCAACCCTCGCTTCCTCTTTGCCTGGCCGAACTCGCGCATCGCCACGATGTCGGCGGCCACCGCCCAAACCGTGCTGGTCGACATCCGCCTCGCCGGACTCAAAGGCGACGACACCACCGACGACGAGGTGGCAGCGATGCGCGCCGAAGTGGCCGAACAATACGAAACGCAGTCCAACCCCTACTACGCCACCAGCCGACTCTGGGACGACGGACTCATCGATCCGGTGCACACCCGCGACGTGCTTGGCCTGTGTCTTGGTCTCGCCGCCCGACAGGACGAACCGGCGGTCGGCCCGCCACTCGTCTACCGGATGTAAGGGGCAGCATCATGCGAATCCTCATCGCCAACCGGGGCGAAATCGCCCGACGGATCATTCGTACCGCCAAGCGCCTCGGGCACGAGACCGTCGCTGCCTGGGCCGATCCCGATGCCGACGCGCCGTTCGTGCGCGAGGCGACCATCCAGACGCGACTCGGCCCGGCAGCTCTGGCCGAGTCATACCTGTCCACCGATGCCCTTCTCGATGCCGCGCGACGAACCGGCGCCGACGCGGTACATCCCGGCTACGGGTTCGTATCGGAGAATGCCGACTTTGCTCGTGCCGCCATCGCCGCCGGGTTGATCTGGATCGGTCCCAAGCCCGAAGTCATCGATCAGATGGGTTCGAAGATCAACGCGCGCCGCCTCGCGACGTCGGCCGGCGTGCCGATCATTCCCGGCTTCGACCGCGACCAGGACCCGACGGTTCTGGCCGAAGCGGCACGAGATATCGGCTACCCCGTGCTCGTGAAGGCGGCCGCCGGTGGCGGTGGAAAAGGCATCCGTATCGTCGAGGACGACGCCGGGTTCGCGCCGGCACTCGCCGAGGCGATGGCGGAGTCGATGCGGTCGTTTGGCGATGACGCGATGATCGTCGAGCGCTACATCACCCAGCCGCGCCATGTCGAAGTGCAGATCGTCGGAGACAAGGCCGGCAACGTGATCAACCTGGGCACCCGCGAGTGTTCGGTGCAGCGCAGGTATCAGAAGGTGCTCGAAGAAGCACCGGCACCCAACCTTTCCGACGACACGCGGGCCGGGCTTCGGTCGTCGGCCACCGAACTCGCTCGATCCATCGGTTACGACTCCGCCGGCACGGTGGAGTTCGTGGTCGACGCGGTCACCGGCGACTACTTCTTTCTGGAGATGAACACCCGGCTCCAGGTCGAGCACCCCATCACCGAAGCCATCACCGGTATCGATCTGGTCGAGCAGCAGATCCGCTCGGCAGCCGGCGAACCGCTGGCGATCGAGCAGGACGATGTCATTCTCACCGGCCACGCGTTCGAGGCGCGCATCAACGCTGAGGACCCCAACAACGACTTCGCACCGGACACCGGCGTCATCACCAGCTTGTCGGTTCCGCCGGGTGCCCGCTGGGACAGCGGCATCGAGGAGGGCAGCGAGATCAGCCCCTACTACGACTCGATGATCGCGAAACTCGTGGTGTCGGGTTCCGATCGCGAAGCGGCACGGCGCTCCATGATCGCGTCGCTCGATCAGCTCGTGCTGGGCGGACTCACCCACAACGCCGGCTTCCACCGCTGGCTCATCGACACCGAGCCGGTTCGAACCGCGACGGTCACCACTCGCTTTCTCGACAACACCACGCCGCCAGCTGCACCCTCGTTGGCCGACGCTGCTCAGCGCGCCGGAGCTGCGTGGGTTGCCAACGATGTTCCGGGCGATGCGGGTCCGTGGGCCGCCGGCGGGCCCCTCCGACTCGTGCCTCACACCTCAGCCCGCACCGTTGCCCTGCGCGATCGCACCGGCGAAGTGCACAGTGTGGAGGTGGCAGGTGCCGACGACGGAGCCGCCGGTCTAGCGATGGTGGATACCGACGCCCGTCGCGTCGCCGTCGCAATGCACGGTCACACCGCATCGTTCGAGGTACTCACCCGCTCCGAAGCCTGGGCGCCTGTCGCGGCCGATGGTCCGGGAGCCGGCGGCAACATCGAGTCGCCGTTCCCCGCGGTTGTGGTGGAGGTGCACGTTTCGCCGGGCGATTCGGTCGAGGCCGATCAGGTCGTGGTGGTCATCGAAGCGATGAAGATGCTCCATTCTCTGACCGCGTCATCGGCATCGGTGGTAGACGAGGTTCGGGTCGCGGTGGGCGACACCGTCCCGAGCGGGCACCAGCTTGTGACGTTCCAGACTTCCGAAATTTCCGACAGCCCCAGCGAAAGCGAGTAGCGATGTTGCGTAACGCCTACATGACCGATGAACTCGAAGCGATCTATGAACAGACGGTCGACTTTGTCTCCAAGGAAGTAACGCCCCACGGCGAAGCGTGGGAGGAGGCCGGCAAGGTTCCTCGCGATGTGCTCACCAAGATGGGCGACCTGGGCATGCTCAGCCTGCGGGTGCCTCAGGATCACGGCGGCCTCGGCATGGGCATGCTGGCATCGGCCACCTTCTCCGAAGCGCTCGGCGCATCGACGTTCGCCGGCTTCGACGTGACGGTCCTGGTGCACACCGACATGGCCGGACCTCACCTCATCAACTCTGGCAGCGACGAGCAGCTCGCGCAGTATCTTCCCGGAATGATGAGCGGCGAACTCATCACCGCCATCGCGGTGAGCGAACCCGACGCCGGATCCGACGTCGCAGGTATCCGCACCAGCGCGGTGAAGGATGGCGATGGTTGGCGCATCAACGGCCGCAAGATGTTCATCACCAATGCGGTGTATGGCAACCTCATCATCGTCGCGGCCCGCACCGACCCGGAGAACAAGTACGGCATCTCGATGTTCCTGGTCCCGCCCGACACCGAAGGGTTCAGCGTCGCCAACAAACTCGACAAGCATGGCTGGCGCTGCTCGGACACCGCCGAGTTGGTGCTCGACGACGTGTGGGTTCCCGACTCCCAACTGCTCGGCACGCCGCATCGTGGATTCTACGAGACGATGAAAAACTTCCAGAACGAACGCATGGTGTTGGTGGGAATGGGCATCGGCTCGGCCCAGGCCGCGATCGACATGACCAACGCCTACACCCAGCAGCGTTCAGCCTTTGGCGGTCACCTGTATGAC
>CAZGVQ010000019.1:0-16332 GCA_964529355.1 uncultured Acidimicrobiales bacterium | reverse complement strand
GGCCAGCAGGGTTCCGAGCAGGCTCACTGTTGCCACCAGGATCCATGCGATAAGGCCCAGCACGAGCGGTTGGGCACCCAGGTGACGGAGACGGTCGAACCGGACTCCCGCGCCCAGTCCCACAAGAGCAATGGTGAGCAGCAGCCCCTCGATGAGCTTCACCATGTCAACAATCGGGGTGGGCACTACCCCCGAGGTTCGGAGCAGCATCAGCGCGAGAAATCCGACGACGAAGCCGGGTAGCAGCGGCGGAAGATCGCGCTGGCCATCGTCTTTTGAGCGGAGAGTACGTTCCCGACTGCGGTGGATCGAGACGCCCGCGACGATCGGTGCCAGCAGAACAACTCGGGTCAGCTTCACCACAACGGCCACCGAAAGCACGGCAGCACCGCCGGTGGAGGCGGCTGCGACAACCTGGGCGACGTCGTGAACGCTGGCACCAACCCAGGTGCCAAACTGCGCATCGGACAAACCAAACCACTGCGCCAGAATCGGTAGCGCGAACATCGCGATACTGCCGGCCAAAGTCACCAGCCCTATCGCCACGGCCACCTCTTCCTCGTCGGCGTCGGACTGACCCTCCATCGCTGCGATGGCCGATGCGCCGCAGATTGAGTAGCCGGTGGCGACGAGCAGTGAAAGGCCCCGCGACAGCCCGAGTCGCGCGCCGATTGCCTGAGTGCCGAAGAACGTCGCCGTGACGGTGGCGATCACCAACAACAACGTCGGCCATCCCAGTTCGGTGACTTGGCCGATCGAAAGTCGCATACCGAGAAGCACCACGCCGCCTCGAAGAAACCTCTTCGCTGCGAAGGCCAGGCCGGGACGAAGCGGCGCGACCCGTTCTCCGGCGTTTCCGACAACGACGCCGACGAGCACGGCAACGATGAGCGTCGAGACCTGAGGAACCGCACGATTGATGGCGATTGCGAGACCGGTGGCCGCGACAGCGAAGGCCAGGCCGGGTAGGACATCGGAGGCGAGAAACGGGCCTTGGCCGAATCCAATACGTTCGCGAACCGGAACTCGGGTGGAGAGCGTGGATGGGGGGTTTTCACTCACCTCTCCAGTGTCGAGCGGTTTGGAGGCCGTCTCCAGACCCCAATCATCTCTATGGCTATAGAAGCGTTCTATAGGTACATATAGCTATGGGCTATAGGTACCGATACCCTGACCGTTGTGCCGCTCCCGCCCACAGTGCCCGACCTTCGTGCCCTCGATCTGTTCCTTTCCGTGGTGCAGCTCGGCAGCGTTTCGCGTGCTGCGGCGGCCCACTTCATCACCCAACCGTCGGCCAGCAGCAGGCTGCGAACCCTCGAACGTCAACTGGGCATCACCCTGCTCGAGCGCACCGCGACCGGGTCGCACCCGACACCCGAAGGCAGTGTCGTTGCCGGGTGGGCCGAAGGCGTGCTTCAGGCCGCCGAACAGCTATCGACCGGGGTCGAGGCGCTCAAAGCCGAAGCCACGGGTCTGCTTCGCTTGGCCGCCAGCCTCACCGTGGCCGAGTACCTGCTTCCGCCCTGGCTCGAGAACTTCTTCCGCAACCGACCCGATGACTCCGTGGCGCTCGAGGTGGCCAACAGCACCGCGGTACTCGAACGCCTCGAAAGCGACAGTATCGACCTCGGTTTCATCGAGTCGCCGACGCCCACACCAACCATGAACGAACAGGTGGTTGCCCATGACGAGCTCATCACCGTTGTCAGCCCCGAGCACCCCTGGACCCGGCGCAAGAACATCCCGCTCGAAGCACTGGCAACCACGCCGCTGATACTTCGTGAGGTGGGGTCGGGAACCCGCGAGGCGCTGGAGTCCGAGCTGCTTCGCCAGGGCTTCGACCCACCAACCTCCGCACTCGATCTCGGGTCCACGTCGGCGGTTCGGGTGGCGGTGATGAACGGTTCGTCGCCCACGGTCATCAGCCGGCTGGCGGTTCGTGACGACATCGAGGCGGGAAGCCTGGTGGCTATCGAGGTCCCCGGACTCATCATCGAACGGCGCTTGCGTGCGGTTTGGCCAAAGCGGTCCGAACTTCCCCCGCTGGCCAGCTCACTGCTCAAGCAGCTGCCAAACCTCTAAGCGAAAAACTCTTTGGCTTCGTCGACCCGGAACTTCCGCACCGCAAGACCACCCAGTACCACCGCCGCTCCGAGCAGCACACCCACCGGAAGGGCGACGTCGGCCAATCCGCCGGGCTCGAGGTACACCGCACGGTGACCCTCCATCGCCCAGAAACTCAGCGTGAAGGGTGCGATGGCTTGCGCCCACCCCGGCAACTGCTCGACTGGTACCAGGGCGCCACCGAGCCCGCCGAACACCATGGCTCCGAGATTGACGATGGCGTTGACCTGGTTGATCGTGCGAAACGTCGCGGTGAGCAACAGCACAAACGCGATCAGGCTGAGCGAGTACGAAAGCAACACCAGGAACTCGCCAATCAACGACCCTCGAAGACGAAGGCCCACAAACAGTCCGCCGACCACGGTCAGCACCACCTGATACAGCAGATGGATCAACACCCACGGCGCGCCGAAACCTGCCAATAACGCAGGGGGCGGAGCAGCCGAGGCCCGCAATCGATCCCAGGTGTTCCACCCGTGTTCGCGAAAAACCGAGAAGGCAACCGACCCCGACACCATGAAACCAAACAGCACCACCAGGCCTGGCACCACCTGCTCGGCGCCCGACGCGTCGAGGTACCCCTCGGCCTGAAGTGACAGCTGCATCGTTCGGACAAACAGGGGCATCACCACCAGCGGCATGCCGAACATGATCACGAGAAACCACGGGTCGCGGGCGATCATCCGAAGTTGAACGCCGATGATTGCGCGGGTGGCATCCATCAGGAAGCGGCCTCCTCGGACGGTTGGGAAAGCTGATCACCGGTGACCGCCATGAACACGCTCTCGAGGTCGGGGCGAACCGTCTCGACGCTGACCAGGTCATCAGATAGCGGGCCAAGATCGGCGATGAGTTGACCGACCGCCAGGTCTTCATCGATCCGATACCGACGGCTTCCGCTGGCTGTCGCGCCGAGCTGGCTCAGCACCGACTCCGGTAACTCCTCGCCCATCTGAAACTCGACCCCCTGCATCTGGTGGACCGCAATCAGCTCATCGCGGGTGCCGCGGGCAAGGATCTGGCCGTCGTCGATGATGACGATGTCGGCATCGAGCGCCTCGACCTCGTTGAGATAATGGGTGGTGTAGATGACCGCCGAGCCGGCGGCCGCGGTGTCGCGAACGAAATCGATGAGCTGGGCGCGGGTTGCAACGTCGGCGCCCACGGTGGGCTCGTCGAGCATCAGCAATTTCGGTTCGTGCACCAGCGCACACCCGGTGTGCAACCGTCGGGCCTCACCACCCGAGAGTTTCGAGGCTCGACGCTCCAGCAGGTCGGTAAGTCCGAGTCGTTCGGCGACGTTTGTGGCCTCGGCGCTGCGCCGATTGCTTGTGACGCCGGCCAGGTTTGCGAAGAACTCGAGGTTCTCGCGCACGGTCAATACTCCATAGATTCCCGTGTCCTGTGGGGCAATACCGATGAGCTTTGAGGCGCGATCGAGGTCGGCCTGAGCATCGAATCCGTCGAGAATCACGGTGCCGGAATCGGCCTTGAGAAGGCCGGCAATGATAGAGATCATCGTGGTCTTCCCGGCACCGTTCTTGCCTAACAGCGCGACGATCTGCCCGGATTCGACGTCGAGGTCTGCGCCCCGAAGGGCGTGGACGTCGCCATATGACTTGGTGAGCCCCGTTGCTACCAGCATGTTTTCTAGTCAAACATCGTTGCCCGAGAGGAGCGAGCGAGTTTCGCCGGAGAGCTAGGTTGGCCAGATGTTCACCACACGAGCTGGCAGACCGGGCGACGTTCCCGCCATCCTCGAATTTCTTCCGCGGCTCGCGGACTACCCGCTACCGAAACACCGCACCGAGGACATGTTCTGGGGCTCCGACGCCAAATTGTTGGAACGCTGGGGTTCCGGCGACGCGAAGACGCTGCAAACCACCCTTGTTCGAGTGGGCGTCGATACCGAGGACACCCCGGTCGCGGCGGCCATCCTCACGATGAACAAGTGTCACTTCAGCGAAGAACCCAACGGCCACCTTGAGGTGGTGGTGGTATCCGAGGCGGCCGATGGGCAGGGGCTCGGAAGGACGCTGATCACCGAAATGGAGTCCGACGCCGCGGCCCGGGGTGCCAAAACCATCAGCCTCCACGTGCTCGGCAACAACACTCGTGCTCGCTATGTCTACGAGGGATTGGGCTACGACGAGGAGATGATCCGAGCGGTCAAGCACCTCAGCGACCGGGATGAAAGCTGAGCGAATCGACGAAACTCGATTGCGCGTTTTCGGTTTCGCCTTCACGATCAGACCATGACTGGTCGCAAAACTCTCACCGACGGTGTCGTGACCCTTCGTCCACCAACCGAAGCCGACGCCGAGACCATGGCCGTGTTGATCCGTCGATGCTACGAACACATCACGCCTTGGATGATCTGGGCCAAACCCGATCACACCGCAGAAGATGTCATGTTCTGGATCAGCGGCGAGTCGGACCCAACCGGCCACAACTTCGTGCTCCTCGACGAGGAGGGTACGCCGGTCGGATCGGCAGGACTCAACAGATTTTCGGACAAGGACGCCCACTGCGACCTCGGGTACTGGATGGCCCCGGAGGCATGTGGTCGCGGACTGGCGACCAGAGCCACGAACCTCCTGTTGCGCTACGCCATCGAGGACGCCGGACTCAATCGCGTGGAGATCTGGATGTCGACCGAGAACCATCCGAGTCGGGCGGTCGCCGAACGCTCATGGGCAACCTACGAGGGAACCCTCCGCCAGTACCTCATGATCGCCGGCCGAGCCCACGACGCCCATTGCTACGGCTTCCTAGCGGAAGAACTGGATAGGACGTGAAGCGATTGGAGTCGAGCCGAAGTTAACCAAAGGTGCCTGGCACCTTTGGTTAACTTCAGACGAATTTGCACCATTCTTCGAGTGGTTGGCGTTGGCTTTCGAGGGTGTTGATTGGTGCTTCGGGGTCGGCGTGGCCGATGGCGACGCCGCAGAAGAGCAGGAGTTCTTCGGGTGCTCCAACAAACTCGCCGACCGCGTTCTGGCGCACCGTCCAGTACTCCTGCGGGCAGGTCTGCAGCCCAGCTTCCTCGGCCAGCAGCATGAAGGTCTGGAGGAACATGCCCAGGTCGCTCCACTGCGGCGGGCCCATCCGCTTGTCGATATAGCAGAAGATGGCCGTGGGGGCGCCGAAGAAGCGGCCGTTGTTGGCGAACTGTCGCATCCGGCCCTCTTTGTCGTCGCGCCCGATGCCGATGGTCTCGTACATGGCCTCGCCAAGCGCGTAGCGGTTGGTGCGATAGGGCTCCCAGAGCTTTGGCGGGTAGATGTCGTAGCCAGGTTCCTCAACCGGCGGCGATGCATCCAGATGCTCCAGCAGGTTGGGCATGGAGTTGCCCGTGACCGCGTAGATCACCCATGGCTGCACGTTGCCGCCCGAAGGCGCCCTCGATGCGGTGGAAAGTAGCTGTCGGAGGGTTTCGTCGTCGACAGGCGTATCGAGGAATGCGCGGGTCGACTTGCGAATGGTGACTGCTTCGGTGACGTCCATTTCCTCTTTCTAGCCCGACGGTTCAAAGAAGGGGATTTCGTTCACGCCGGGGTAATGTCCTGCGATGTCAGCACCGTCGACACAGACCGCGCCCGACGACCGGTCCGACGATGCAATCCCGCGGCAGGCATGGGCTGCGCTGTTTGTGAGCACCATCGTCGTGTTCTTCGTCGTCATCGATATCTCGGCGGTGAATGTGGCCTTTCCATCCATTCGCGAGGAATTCGACGCAAGTGCTGCCGAGCTCAGTTGGATCATCTCGGGCTACAACATCGTCGTCGGGGCTCTGCTTCTGGTGTCGGGGCGACTCGCCGACAGTCTGGGTCGCCGCAAGGTGTATCTCCCCGGTGTCGCGATGTTCGGTATCGGGTCGGCCCTGAGTGCCCTGGCCCCGAGCGTGGGGTGGCTCATCGCGGCGCGCCTCGTGCAGGGCATTGGCGGCGCGGTCACCAGCGCTGCCGGCTTTGCCGTGATGCTCCCCGAGTTTCCGGCGTCACGACGAAGCACCGCCATAGGCATCGCCGGCGCAACCGGTGCGTTGGGCGCGGTCGCCGGTCCGGCGGTCGGCTCGCTCCTTATCGACTTGTTCTCGTGGCGAGGGATCTTCTGGCTCAACGTTCCCCTTTGCATTGTGGTGCTCATCATCGGACCGAAGTTCTTGAACGAGTCGAGCGACCCCAACGCCACGGGACGCATCGACCCGATCGGGGTACCCATTGGCACCGCGGCGGTTGCGTTCATCATGTTTGGCATTGTGCAAAGCGAGAGCTGGGGCGTCACCCACCCGGGTGTAATTGGTCTGGTCGTGGTCGGCTTCGCATTGATTCCGGTGTTGATCCGGCGATCGCGGGTACATCCCGAGCCGATGATCAACCTCGAGCTCTTCAAGTACGCATCGTTCCGAAGCGCGAACATCGGCATCGTGTTCTACGGCCTTGGGTTCACCTCCGGCTTCCTCGCCAACTCGCTCATGCTGCAGGAGGTCTGGGGTGAGCCAATCCGAACCGTGGGCCTCGCGCTTGCTGCGGCTCCGCTGCTCGCCGGTGTCATATCGCCGATCACCGGCGGTTTGGCCGACCGGTACGGCCATCGCTGGCTCCTCGCCGCTGGTTCGATGCTGGCGGGTCTGAACTATCTGGTTCAGGCGATTCTGCTCGACGACGTATCGAGGGTTTGGAGCGTGTTTGTTCCCGTCAGCCTGCTCAGTGGCGTGGGCATCGGGCTCACGGTGGCGACCTTTTCCAGCGCCGGCCTCGCCGACATCCCCCAAGCCCGGTTCGGTGTTGCCGGCGCGACCTACAACACGCTTCGTCAGGCCGCTTATGGCATGGGCGTGGCGGTGGTGATCACGCTCATCGGCGCCGCGTCGGCCACCGCAGATCTCACGACGGTACGGGGAATCCGGTGGGCATGGCTCTGGTCGGCCGGCTGTTATTTTCTTGCGGCGCTGAGCGTTGCCATCACGTTTCCGCGAGGCTCGAGCCGCGACCGAGCCGCAGCTACCGGCTGATACGCACGTTCTTGCAGCCAAGCAAGGTGGGCGGCGAGTCGTCGCCACCCAGGTTCAGCGCCTCGACGCACACCTCATGACGACCAGCCGGCACGATGACCTTGAAGGAGTACCCATGTCGGGGGCCGAAATCAGGAAAGACCTGTCCGACATCGGCGCGACGTTCGGTGGCCTTTCGGGTTCGCACGGGTTCGCCGTCGACACTCACCCGAATCTTCACCGCGTTCTTGGCTCGATTCGGGTCGATGGCCCAGCCCCGCACCGAGACCCCATCGGAGCGCTTGAGCACCCTGTCGAGCGCTCCTATAGGCGAGGCTGACGGCGAAATACGCAGGATCCGATCGTTGGAGCCATTGGCCGTGGTGAGTAACAGTGATCCATCGGGAGCGGACATGGGCGTCCGGAGTCGACCAAAACTGCGGTTGAGTTCGGGCGACACGTGAAGCGACGCCACAGCGCCGTCATCATCGAACGTGAAGAACCGGAGGCTCTGCGCCTTCAGTGCGGCCACGGCAAACGAGCCATTGAGCGGCCCCCAGTCGCGGCCATTGATGAACACGCCCCCCGACAGAGCCAGCGTGGGAGAACCGGTGGACCACTTCGCTTCGACGGCGTCGGGGAACTTGTTTGTGTCGGTCATCGGGACCCGCTCGTTATACCCGGGCCCCGGATCCCAGCCGTAGTTGCCGCCGGGTTGCAGCAGGTTGATCTCGTCGTCGGTGCTCGGCCCGTGTTCGACACTCCACATCTGCTCGGTACCCGGACGAAGGTCGAGGCCCTGCACGTTGCGATGCCCGTACGTGTACACACGGCGGGTGTTGGCGTTGGTCGAATTGGCAAAGGGGTTGTCGGAGGATCCTTCGCCGGTCTCCGGATCGACTCGCAGCACTTTGCCGCCCAGCGAAGCCAGGTCCTGTGGTGCTGACGATTGGGCGGCGTCACCGGTAGCGATCCACAGCTGGTCCGACGGGCCAAAGCGCAATCGGCAACCGCCATGGCGCCCGGTGACCAGCGGGATGCCGCCAACCAATGGATCGGCAAACCGAGTGGCCGTCGAGAAATCGTCGCTCAACGTCCAACCGATCACCTGAATGGACGGCCCCACGTGAGCCTGACAGGTGTAGAACCGTCGCGAGTCGTCGAAGTCGGGCGCCAACACGAGACCGAGGAGTCCGGACTCGCCGCTCACAAACAAGTCGCCGAGATCCGCCGTGATCGGGCTCACCTGGCCGTCTGGGTGGCGAACCGACAACCGGCCACCCCGTTCGGTGAACACCAAGGTTCCGTCGCTCGTCATCGCCAGATCCCAGGGGATGCTGAGGCCATCGGCCAACACCTCAACCTCGAGGCTTGGTGCCAGTGCCGGCGCGGGTTGAGCACCCACCGACGCTGCTGGTTGGAGAAGTGGGACGACGAGTTGCAGTGCGAGCAACGCGATGAGGATGGTTCTGAACCTGATAGCCACGATGAGACCCCGAATCCGAAAGGGGGCAAATTTACCAGGCTGGTGGGCTTTGACCAGGTCGCTCCGGACCCCTGGTCCAGGTGCCGCTGATTCCACCGATGGTGCCCGGTTGACGCATGTGCCGGAGATGACCGAACGGCGTGTGGCGGTTCTCCTGCATCGCCGAAACGTCGCCGGCGGTCGGCATAGGCACGGCGAATCCGTCGTCGACGCGGCCCAAGGACTCCAACCAGCGGCCGGTTCTGGCGAGCACCACCTCGATGTCGAATCCCGAACCGTTGGCAAGTCGATCGGTAAGCGAACGAATAATCCCGGTTGCCAAGAGGTAGCCGCTTGCGTAGTCGAGAAGCTGGCACGGCAGAGGTGTTGGGGTCGCCGCGCCGCTGGCCAGCATCCCCTCATGGGCAATTCCGGTGGCGGTCTGGGTGATCGAGTCGAATCCCCGACGCCCACCCCACGGACCTGTCGCACCGAAGGCCGACAGCTCCGCGATGATCAGATCAGGTCGAGCCACGCGAAGCGAAGCTGCGTCGACGCCCAGGGAAGCGAGCGAGCCGGGCCGGAAGCCCAGCAGAACAACGTCGGCCTCCGACGCGAGTTGGAATAGCTGGTCACGACCCGCGGTGGAGCGCAGGTCGAGGTGCGCGAAACGCTTCCCCACCGCCGTGAGGGCCACGCTCAGCTCGTGGCTTGGCAATCCAACGGCTCCGATACGAAGAACGTCTGCGCCGAACGCCGCCATGGTTCGAGCCGCGACCGGACCGGCGAGAATGCGGGTGAGATCGAGCACCTTGAGCCCCGAGAGCGGTCGGTCGCCCGGCGGAGCAGTCGCTGACGAGTTACTGCCAGGGCGCTCGGTTCGAACCAATGGGGGTGTCTCGCCCAAGTGCGCAGCGTGCGGGTGAACTCGCCACTCGGCCAACGACCGAAACGCCGAACAGATGCCTTGATTGGCGACGATGAGGTTCTCGACGTCGAACCGGGATCGGGTGGCCAGGGTCTGCTCGACCAGATCGCGCGGGGCATCGCTGGGAAGGCTGAGGGCCTCCAATGCCCGCTCGGCGTGATGGGCGAAATTGGCATGGATCTGCACAAACCCGTCGGCCGTTGCGTAGTAGCCGGACAGATCAGCCCAAACCTGTGGCGCCTCGCCGTCGACCAACACATGCTTTTCGTCGCGGAACGACCAGGTGGCATGTTGGCTGTCGACCACCACGGGCGCCGGGGTGACGCCTCGTCGGACCGAGTCGAACTCGGCGATCGCCGACACGGCTGCGCCGACCACGCCCGTTGCCACAGCCGTCACAGGGAAGGCCGACGGCAAGACCTGTTCCGGTCCGGGAAGCGCAAGGGAGTCGAGTGCGGACTCCTCACCGCCAGCAAGGCTCCAGATTTCGTTGGCGACCTCCGATGCGGATGACATGTCAGCCCACCAATCGGTGAAGGATTCCGGCCTTGCTTCTTCCGGTTTCCTCGAACACACCAAGCGGCCGAAAGCAGTACGCCATTCGTTGCGCGACATCGCGCTTTACCCCGGCGAGTTGGGCCAGATCCGCGGTGGTGAAGTCGTCGGGCAGGCCATCGGGAAGCAGCCGGCGGAGGTCGTCGACCGTCTCAAACCGCTCGGTACCCAGCACCTCTCGCAGCTCGCGATCGGTGGTGCGGAAACCGCCGCGACCTCTCCGGGCCTTGGGGTCATGCACCTGATGTTTGGTGACCGACACCAACACCACGTCGAGGGTGAGGCCCGGATGATCGAGCAGCGTGGGCATGCTGACCAACTCATCGAAGAGGCTGTAGACCGACCCCTTCTTGGGCGAGCGCCGCACCTTGACACCCGGCTTTGCCAGCCACGTTTCCACCGCCACCGGGTAGACGAGCACCACCCGGTACTGATCGAGCAGTGCGTCGAGTTTGCGACCCATCGAGCCGAACGAACTGGTCTGTATCTCGATCAGCAAGTCGTCTCGACGGATATCGATGACGAAGCCGTCGAGCGGCACCTCGAACTCGTCGCCCGCTTCTGCATACCGGAGCTTGAGCGCCGCGTGAAGAGACCCCTCGTTGAGGGTGCCGATGTGGGGCGGACGATCACTCACCAGGCCACCGTAACGGCCGCGCCACTACGATCGGCCCATGTTCCTGACAACGATTCGGTACGACGGCTCAACCATGGCGGGACGCGTCGAGAATGACGAGATCGTGTTGCTCGACCATGCTGACGTGGGAGACCTCCTTCGGGTGGGCGCCGATCCAGAACGAGGTGGGCGAACGGTACCGCTCAAAGATGCTGACTTCGCGCCGCTCGTGACTCATCCCGACAAGATCATCTGCGTCGGCGTGAACTACGCCGATCACATCGCCGAGATGGGCAACAAAACACCGAGTGCACCGACCTACTTTGCGAAGTACCGGCGAGCACTTATCGGCGCGGACGACCCAATCGCCCTTCCGCCAGTCGACGTGTCGACAAGCATCGACTGGGAAGTCGAACTGTGTGTGGTCATTGGCCAATCGGTGCGCGACGCGACGCCTGCTGAGGCGCTCGCGGCGGTTGCCGGATACACGATCCTCAACGACGTCTCGGTGCGCGATTGGCAGCGTCGCACCACCCAGTTCCTGGTGGGGAAGACGTTCGAGGCTATGACACCGGTCGGGCCCTGGATGGTCACCACCGACGAGCTTGGCGATGGCAGCGGTCTTGCGATTTCCAGCAGAGTCGACGGCGAGATCAAGCAGAGCAGCAACACCGACAACCTTGAATTCAACGTCGTCGACATCATCTGCGATCTGAGCAAGGCAATGACCCTGGATCCTGGCGACCTCATCGCCACCGGGACGCCGGGCGGCGTGGGCGCGGCGCGCACGCCACCTGAGTGGCTGGCCGACGGGCGGGTCGTGACCTGCAGCATCGATGGCATCGGCACCCTCGAGAACGTCTGCCGGCTTTAGCTGGTCAGCCGAGTCGGTCGGCGAGCTGATCGAGGCGCTCGCAACCGGTCTGGTGCATCACGTTCACCAGGTCTTCGCGCAGAATCTCATAGGCATGGGCTGGTCCACTGGTTCCTAGCGCACCCAGCCCATACATGAAGGCCCGCCCACAAAACACAAAAGACGCGCCAAGGGCAATGGCTCGCGCCACATCGAGCCCCGAGCGCACTCCGCTGTCGAACAGCACAGGTGCGCGGTGGCCAATACGTTCCACAACATGAGGCAGCGCCTCGATCGAGGCAACCGACCCGTCGAGCTGGCGGCCCCCGTGGTTCGAAACCACAACAGCATCGGCGCCGGTATCGATGGCCCGTTCGGCATCGTCGGGGTTCAGCAAGCCCTTCACCACCAGCGGGCCATCCCACATTCCCCTCACCGCTTCGAGATACTCCCACGACAGCGTGCCGCCAAGATTGGCGCCGACAAAGCCTGCGGTCTTGGCCATGGTGGCCTGGTCGATATAGGCCTCGAGCGCTTTGAAGCGGGGAAGCCCGGCGCGCAGCGTTTCGATGGACCATGCCGGTCGCACTGCTGCCCGGGCGATGAGTGCGGGGCCAATCTTTGGCGGAACGCGCACCTTGGCTTTGCGTTGCCGTTCGCGACGGCTGGCGGTGGGAACATCGGCGGTGACCACCAAGGTGGTGAAGCCCGAGTCCGCAGCTCGTCGAATCAGATCGGCGCGTAGGTCGTGATCGCGCGGCGGGTACAGCTGAAACCAACCCATGCCCTGCGCCGCTGGCCCGGTCACCTCGGGTTTCTCGGTACCCACCGTGCTCAGCACGTAGGGAATCCTCTTCTCTGCAGCTGCTTTGGCCAGAGCCACATCGCCTCCCGGCCAGGTCAGGCCCACAAGCCCAACCGGCGCGATGCCGATGGGCGCGGCGTAGGTCTGGCCGAACAGTTCGACCTCGGTGGAGGGATTCAGCTCACCCTGCAAAAGCCGGGGCACAAAGGTGATTTCGCGGAGGGCATCGATATTGCGGTCGCGGGCCTGTTCGGCGCCGGTGCCGCTATCGAGGTACTCCCAGGCGAAGTGGGGGATACGCCAGCGGGCCCGACGGCGGAGATCGTCGACCGAGGGATACCGGTCCATGAGATCTGTGGGCATCATCCAAGTGTCGCACGGCTGGCCTCGGCCGAAGAATGCCGCCTTCGGAACGTCTACGCGTGGAGGAAGCGCTCGTACCCGTTCGAGTCGAGCGCACTGGCGAGTTCGTCGTAGTTGGCAACGTCGTCGCGCAACATCGTGCTGTTGATGCGGCGCAGACTGGTATGCACCTCGACACCCGGCACACCGAGCGCTGCAAAGATGCGGTTGAGCGACTCTTGTTGCTTCGCCGAATCACTCAGATCGGCCTCATAGGACACATGCAGGTGCGGAAGGTCCTGCAACACCGCCGCCTCTTGTCGCCGATAACGCTCGCGTTGTTGCATTTCACTGATCAGCAGCTCGACCGGGACATGCTCTTTCTCCCGATGCGCTCGAAGATCGATTTCACCCTTCTCCTGATACAGCTGGCGCTGCTCGGCCAGAACCGCCGACAGCGAATGCCGCAAAAGGTTCTCGCGGGTGATGTGAATGATGGTCCAGCCGTTGCGATGAAGACGACGCATGAACAGCGCCGGATCGGTTCGCTGCACGTCGCTGAGCTGGTAGATCTTGGCTTTGAACCCATATACCGGGGCCTGGCAGAGCCGGCTCTTGCCCTCCGCGTAACGGGCCGGCGACAACAGCTTGTAGAAAAACAACTCTTCATCGCAGTAGACGCTTGAGCTCGAGTTGAGCAGGTCGACGAGAAGGGTGCTCCCGGTGCGGCCCTGTCCAAAGATGATGAACTTCTTCTTGACGCCCGAAGACCCGGCAAGCGAGCGGGCATACACCGGATACTGAAGCGACTTCATGGCGGCACTTTTTACGGCGTCGCTGCGCAGAACGTCACTTCCTGGCAGGCGAGCAACCTTGTCCTTGAATTGTCGAGGAAAGGGGTACGCCACTGAGTCTCCTGTGTTTCTCCAAACGGTTACCCACCACTTGGAGGGCAACCAGCGAACTCACGGTAGCGAGAACTCTAAGGGGACCGTCTGGCGCCTTGGTGGACCTCGGAGAGCGGTTAGATGGCCACTGGATGCCGGAGGACAGTCTCTCTTTGAGAAGCGAGGCGGTACTCTCAGCCTTGATGAAACCGCTCATTGGCCTTCCGGGGTGTCGCACCACCGGAGAACGGTTCAAGGACAACCTCCCGGTACTCGACAGCCAGGACATCGAGATCTACTTCGCTTTCTATGCCCGCGCGGTCGTGGAAGCCGGGGGACTTCCGATGTACCTCCCGTTCGATGCCGACCCGACCGACGTGATCGAGCGTCTGGACGGGGTCCTTCTCACCGGCGGCGCCGACATGAACCCCGCGCTGTACGGCCAGGCGATCGATGGATCCATCGACATCGAGGATCAACGAGACCAGCTGGAGCTTCGATTGCTCGACGATGCTCTCGAGCAGGAGGTTCCGGTGCTCGGAATCTGCCGGGGGCTTCAGGTGATCAACGTGCACGCGGGCGGTACCTTGCATCAGCACGTTCCTGCTCACGCTCATCTCGACGACGACGGCGCCAAGATCGCCCACGAGGTGTACTTCGAACCCACCAGCACGATGGGCAACATCTACGGCGAGACTCAGCTCGTCAACTCACTGCACCACCAGAGCGTGAATGCGCTCGGCGAGAACCTTGCCGTCACGGGCCGGGCGCCCGACGGCTCTGTCGAGGCAATCGAACGAACCGACGCCCCGGTAATCGCGGTGCAGTGGCATCCCGAGATACTGCCGACGCGACCCACCGATCCGGTGTTCCGATGGTTGGTCGAAAGCGCCGGGAACGAACCGACGCCCTCTACTCCGCTGGGCTAGAGATGGGTCAGCATCGCGTCGAGGGCGAGGCGGTAGCTGTCTCGGCCGAAGCCGCTGATGACGCCGATGCACACTGCGCTGAGGTAGGAGTGGTGGCGAAACTCTTCGCGTGCGTGCACGTTTGAGAGGTGCAGTTCGATCACCGGTAGCTCCACCGACGAGATCGCGTCGCGGAGCGCAATGCTGGTGTGGGTGTAGGCGCCGGGGTTGAACAGCACGCCAGACGCCCAGTCGCGTGCATCGTGGAGCGCATCGACCAGCTCACCTTCGCTGTTGGACTGCACATCGCGAAGTTCGGCACCTGCCGCTTCGGCCTGTTTGCGCAGGTCGGCGACGATGTCATCGAGCGTGTCGGTGCCGTACACCTCGGGCTCACGGGTGCCGAGCAGATTGAGGTTGGGTCCGTTGAGCACCAGGATCTTGTGAGCCATGACCATCAGGATATGGGGATCGCGGCGTTGATCGTCTGCGTATTCTTGGGAGGCCATGACAAACGCATCCACCGAGCCCGGCCCCGCGATGGGGAGCAATGTGGTGCTCACGGGGTTCATGGGTACGGGGAAGTCCACCGTCGGACGTATTCTGGCCGACCTGCTCGGCTACGAGTTCGTCGACACCGACACGGTCATCGAGGAACGCCACGGCCCGATTCCCGAGATCTTCGCCAACCACGGCGAGGAGGTGTTTCGGGGCTACGAACAAGAAGTAGCCGAGGAGCTCGCGCAGCGAACCGGTCTGGTGATCGGCACCGGCGGCAGACTGATGCTGCAGCGCGGATCGGCCCGGGCGCTCGACAGCACCGGCGAGGTGTTCTGTCTGACCGCGTCGGTCGACACCATCGTGGAACGAATTCTCGGCCAACGAGATCAGGACGGCACCGATCGGCCCCTCGTTGCGGGCGACAATCCTCGTCAGACCATCGCCGACCTACTGGCCTCACGACAGGAAAAGTACGCGGACTACACCCAGGTCGAAACCGAAGGCCGAACCCCCGAGCAAGTCGCGGCCGAACTCCAACAACTCACAGCCCGAAGTTAACCAAAGGTGCCAGGCACCTTTGGTTAACTTTGGCGTTGAGTGACCACCGAGGGTGAAGGTTTCGGCGCCGTTCGGATCAACGGGTAGGTTGCCCGCATGACTACCTCGCCCGGCTCAGCGTTCGACGGCACGATTGGCGAAACGGTCGTCGACTCCACGCCACACTGGCCAGCGGAGCCGACACCGCCCGCTGGCGCGCCCAACATTCTCCTCATGATGCTCGACGACGTGGGCTTCGCCGACTTTGGTTGCTACGGGTCCGAGATCGACACCCCCAACATCGATGCGCTGGCCGCGCGGGGTGTGAAGTTCAGTGGGTTCCACACCACCGCCATGTGCTCGACCACCCGGGCGTCGCTGCACACCGGCCGAAACCACCACTCGGTGGGCATGGGCTGTCTGGCCAACTTCGACTCGGGGTTCCCCGGGTACCGCGGCAAGATCGACGCCGACGCCCCGACCCTCGCCGAGATGCTGCGGCCTCATGGCTATCGCAACTACTACGTGGGCAAGTGGCACTGCACGCCATTGACCCAGACAGGACCCACCGGTCCGTTCGACGGCTGGCCACTGGGACGGGGCTTCGACCGGTTCTTCGGGTTTCTCGACGCCGAGACCGATCAGTTCTCGCCCGAGCTGGTGCGCGACAACAGCCACATCGAGGCCGACGGCAACTACGAATCCGGCTACCACTTCACCGAGGACATGTTCGATAACGCCATCGGCTACCTCAAGGGTCACGTCGCCGCGCTGCCCGATACCCCGTGGATGATGATGGCCATGCCCGGCGCCTG
>CAZGVQ010000018.1:0-16877 GCA_964529355.1 uncultured Acidimicrobiales bacterium | reverse complement strand
TCTTCGCCACCGTCGCCACCGTCGTCATCATCGGACACGATGTCGTCGGCCGAATCGACCGGACTGTCGCTTCCGCAGGCGCTGGCTACCAAAGCCAACGCAAACAGGGCAGCGAACATCTTCAACCACATGCTCTTCATGGTGAGATCCCCTCCTAGGAAACTCTGTCGCCCGGCCGGTGTGGCCAAGCGGGTACTGCTTGTTGTGTCTTGTTTCGTAACTTGTGCTTCGCACGCACCACGGATCGTCATCATCTCGACCGGGTCCGTGCCCGAAGCACTGTAAACGCTTACATACCCACACGACCAAATCAAGGCATACCTGCGAGAATTGTTCGCCGTCGCAGCACGAAACCCCGCCACAACAGCGATTTCGGCCTAAAAATGGCCAAAGTTTGCCGCTAGTTGGTGGCTAGTTTGAGAGAGGTTTGTCGGTGGAGGTCCGCACGACCAGCTCAACCTCGCGCTCGAGATGCTGGAAGTCGGCCTGGTTCCCGTCGGCCAACGTGTCGAGCATCAACCGACCAGCAATCTCTCCGTGCTGATACACGCTCTGGCGAATCGTCGTGACCCCGAGAACGTCGGCCAAGTCGTGGTCGTCGAATCCAACGACCGAGACGTCACCGGGCACGTCGACACCGTTGCGGCGCGCCTCAGCCATGAGGCCCATGGCAATTTCGTCGGAACCACAGACAATGCCAGTGGGCATCTTTTCCTCACGTTCCAGAAGCCACTGCATCACCTTGGTACCGCCGGCGATTGAGAAGGCACCATCGCGGGAAATTTCAAGCGTCTCACGGTCGTCGAGTCCGGCTTCGCGAATCGCTGCCCGCACGCCCTCCTCGCGAACGGAGCTCACCGGCGACACCATCTCCATGCTCTGCGCGCCGCCCACATAGAGGATTCGGCGATGCCCAAGCTCGAGAAGATGCGATGTGGCGAGCCCTGCACCCTGATGGTTGTCGATGTTCAGCGAATGAGCGACCGAGAGCCGCGAGCCGATGAGCACGATCGGAACGCCGAATGCTTCCAGTCCCGGAGAGTCCTCTTCATCGAAGAACACGTCGATCGAGATAATGCCATCGACGGTGCGGTTTCGGACCCGCTCACGAAGGATCGGCAATGGACGCACCGAGGTCTTGATCGCGTACACGAGTAGGTCATAGCCCGCGGGTGCCAGAATGCCTTCGAGCCCGGAGATGACCTTCGACTCGTACCATGAGTCGAACCACGGGGCCACCAGCCCGATCGTGTGCGTGCGCCCTGAAGCGAGGCTCGAGGCTCGAGCGTCGACGGTATAGGAAAGATCAGCGGCCGCCTTCTCGACCAACTGCCGGGTGGTGGGCGAGACGTTCGGAAGACCGCGCAGCGCACGGCTGACCGTCGCCACCGACACACCAGCACGGCGGGCGACGTCATCGATTGTGTTGCGTGAGCTGCGGGTGGCCACGGTCTCCCATGGTACGCCGCGATGGCCAGATCCTTCTGGTTGGCTGGCGCCTAGCTCGAAGCTGAGAGGATCACACTGCGCTCGGGTCCGACCGTTACGGCACCGTCGGCGGCCGTCACTGACCCGTCAGTCGAGACAAACGCGACGTCCCAGCCGTCGCCCGCCGAGGTGACCGCAACCTCGTCCGCCGACAGGTTCGCGATGACCAGTACGGATCCGCGCCGCACTACCGCCACCTCGTCGGATGGCGATTCGAGTCGTTCGAAGGGAGCGGCATACATGTCGGGGTGAGCACGTCGGGTCTGAAGCAGTGACCGGTAGCGGTAAAGCGGGCTCGATGGATCGGCCCGCTGGGCCTTCACCGTTTCGGGCTCGGGTCGATCCTCGCTCGCGATCCATGGCTCAACCGCGCTGAATCCATTGAACGGCGTGCAGTCCCATGGCATCGGCGAGCGAGCGACGTCGCGCGCCTCACCCCCGTCGGTGTCGTTGCGGGTGGCTACCGGGTCTTCGCGTCGCTCCGGATCGATCACGGCATCCGGCAGGCCGAGTTCCTCTCCGTAGTAGAGAAACGGCACTCCACCGAGCACCATCTGAAGGGTGGTGACCGCCAGGGATCGGGCCAGTCCCTTGGCGTTGCGGTGGCCGCACGTGGGGTCATCGCGGGTGAGGCGGCTCACGGGCCGAGGCTGATCGTGGTTGCTGATGACCCACGAGATACCGCTGGGCTCGATCTCGGCGAGGTCGAGATGTTCGCTGACGATGACCGCCGGGTCCCACTCGAGCCACCCGGGCTTCAGGAAGAACGACAGGTCGAGGGCATCCGGTCCGACGTATCGGGCCAATCGATGGTGGTCGGTGACGCCGCTCTCCGCGACGAGCGTCGCGTCGTACTCATCGGCGATGGCCTGCCACCGTCCGAAGATCTCGACGTTGTCGTCCTGATCCATGTCGTACTTGTGATCAAAGGAGAAGAAGGTCGCGAGTGGCCCGGCGTCGGGACCAACGTCGTGGAGGCGCGGGTTGTCGGCGAAGCTCGGGTGCTTCAGCAGTCCGTGAGCGACATCGATGCGGAATCCGTCGATGCCACGCTCAAACCAGAACCGGTAGATGTCGTCGAACGCATCGAGGACGTCGGGGTTGCGCCAGTCGAGGTCGGGTTGCTCGGGAAGGAACAGGTGGCAGTAGTACTGCCCGCTGGCTTCATCCATTGTCCACGCCGGCCCACCGAAGTGGCTGATCCAGTTGTTGGGCGGACCGCCCTCGGGGCTGGGGTCGCGGAACAGATACATCGCCCGCTCAGCACTCTCCGGATCGGCGATGGCCTTTCGAAACCACTCATGCTCGATCGAGGTGTGGTTGGGCACGATGTCGAGCAACACCTTCAGGTCGAGCGAATGTGCCTTCTCGACGAGTGCCTCGACATCGGCAACCGTCCCGTGATCGGAGCGCACCGACGTGTAGTCAGCAACGTCGTACCCGTGGTCATGATCGGGCGACGGGTAGATGGGTGTCAGCCAGACGATGTCGGCCCCGAGCCACGAGACATATTCAAGCTTTTCGGCGATGCCACGAAGGTCGCCGAAACCGGACTCCGACGTGTCGGAGAAGGACCGGGTGTAAATCTCATAGCCAACAGCTCCGTTGAGCCATGGCTTTCGCTGGCGTTCAGCCACTGGGGATTCTCACTCTCTCACTCTATGTACTCGTTCGAGTGCCACGCTTCTCGGGCGACACCGTCGTCGTTGGAATGAAAACGTTTACACAGGCACGGCGAAAGAGCAAGGAGCCCCAACCAGAAAACCTCTTAATCGTTCAGTATTCCGACAGAAACTGGTCAGAAGAGTCGATCTTGAGCCACCGCGGGTTCGTGTCGCTCGACTCCGCCAAAGGCAATATCGTCGACGAATGCCCAACTCCTGCGATGAACGACCGACGGGCCGTACACCTGAAGTGCAGCTCGATGACGCGGACACGGGTAACCCTTGTTTCGATCCAGGTCGTACATGGGATAGTGGCGGGCCAGATCGCGAAGCATCCGATCGCGGGTGACCTTCGCAAGGATCGAGGCGGCCGCGATCGACAACGATTTCTGGTCGCCTTTGACGATCATCGTGGTGGGAATCGTCTCCACGAAGTCCCACTTTCCATCGACCAATGCCGCATCGGCAGGTGTTGCAAGCGCGGCTAGCGCTCGCTGGGTGGCGAGCTTTTGCCCCGCCGACATACCCAGCGCATCGCACTCGTGCTGACTGGCGTGGCCAACCGACCAATCGACGCACCAGTCGGTAATCCGGTCGAACATCGCCTCGCGCTCGGACTCGGTAAGCATCTTGGAATCGCGCACTTTATAGAGCCGCCGATCGCGAGGCACCACGACCACACCAATGGTCAGCGGGCCAGCCCAGGCGCCGCGGCCAACCTCGTCGATGCCGACAACCGTGTCGTACCCGGTATCCCAGTAGGTGCGCTCAAGGTGCAGACCCGGCGACTTCGCCTTGAGTGCTTTTCGGAGCGTCGGAACGGTTGGGTTCGCAGGCATCGTGGCTCCCTCGCTACACCGGTTGCTCAGCAAGTAAGGCTTCGCCATCAGCCTCAAAGGCAACCCACTCAGCATCGAGCGTGGGTGCCCGCACCACGATGGCAGGAGCGCTGCCGGTGTCGTGCTCTGCGTTGCCCGACTGGCCAAGCGGGTCGAGCGACCACAGAAGAGCCGGTCGGGCCCCATGCCACCGAAGCGAGAACGACAGCCAACCCGCAGCGGTTCGCGCGCGTCGAACGTCGATCGAACGACCGCGCCAATCCTCAGCAAAGCCGGTCAGAAGATGCAGCTCGCCATCGCGTTCGATGACGAACGCCGATCTGATTTCGTGCACCCGGCGAGCGGCCTGCACCGGCCAGGCATCCGATTGCGACATGACCGCATCGGGAGTGGGGCCGGCAAGAACCTCAGCGGGCACATCAAGGGTCTCCGAAGCAGCATCGATGACCTCGGAGCGACGGGTCAGATGCCAAAGGCGAACGAGTGCGTCGAAGGCGGCCTCCCGCTCCCCGGCCGCCATCGCGAGGAGTCGGTCGGAGTCGAGATGATCGAGAACGATCTCGGCCGCCGGGTTGACGTCGCCCATCTCCATGAGCGCAGTGGCAACGCTGAGATCGTCGAGCGCCGACCACTCCCCCATCGCTGCTCGCGTCCGAACCACTTTGCCGCCGCGCAGCGCGGTAGCGAGGCGGCGCTCGACCAACGAGAGTTCGTCGCCGATCGGCGAACCTTCGACCTCCACCTCGAGAAACTGGTCGAGGTGAGCCGACCATCCCTTGGCGATCGCCTCCAGCTGGGGAAGGTCAGCCACAACCGCATCGGCACCAAGCACCACCCGAAGGGTGCTGTGGTGAGGCATTGCAAAAACGGACGCGGCCTGCGCAGTGCCATTGGTTGAGGTCGCCTCGGTCGAGGGTTCAGCGTTTGCTCGCTCGACCGCCGGAGGTAGAGAAGCAAAGTCTGAGACCGCTACCGAGGAAGCCGGGATCCGGTCGGCCACCAACTGCACTCGACCCCCGATGCTCATGGTGTTGTCGTAAATCTTCACCGATTCGGCCATACCGATGCCATCGAGATCGATGGGCCGAAGAGCAAGTGCCAGCGCCACCGCAGTCGGCGAATCGTTGGTGTAGTCGACCGTGACCACGGCTTCGCCACTCAACTGCACAGCCGCCACGCGCGCGACCAGGTCCCCGCCGGGCACGGCGAAGGAAGTCTCGATGATCGGTGTGGCGTCGATTGCCTGGCGTACTGCTCGGGTGCGGCTGGGGTACTTCCAACCCTCGTCGGTACGGACCCACCAGTCGAGCGACCATCGCCCGTCCTCCCAGCCGATCAGACCGCGCTCGTCCACATAGGCCATCGGCCCCGAGTCGAGCGTGCCGATGGGTTCGCCAACACCGTGATCATCGCCCCGTAGTACCCAAAGCGGCCAGGGGCCCTCTGGGTCCGCAGCGAGCATCGCCGCCACAGCAGCGCTTGTCTGTTGGCCGGCAGCCTGTCGTTTCATT
The DNA here is from genome assembly GCA_964529355.1 of uncultured Acidimicrobiales bacterium. Taxonomy (GTDB): domain Bacteria; phylum Actinomycetota; class Acidimicrobiia; order Acidimicrobiales; family SHLQ01; genus CALLQB01. The sequence continues at coordinate 11,375 of CAZGVQ010000018.1, read as the reverse complement.
CCTCGGCGAAGAAAGCTCACCGATCAGTCCACCTCGCGAGCCGGGTCGGCCTCGAAACCGGTCTCGCGTCGCAATAGCCCCTGGTAGGCATCGGTGGCGTTTGCGGCCTGAGCGACGACCTTCGCAACCGCGCCGGTGATCGGCACCTCGACGCCATATCGCTTTGCCAGCTCGAGCACAACCGGCACCGTCTTGACGCCCTCGGCAACCTGGTTCATCTCCTCGATAACCTGATCGAGGGTCTGGCCAGAACCCAGCCGCTCGCCCACGTGGCGGTTACGACTCTGCGTGCTGATGCAGGTGGCGATCAGATCGCCCATACCCGCGAGACCGGCGAACGTCTCGGGCTTCCCGCCCATAGCCACACCAAGGCGGGTCAGCTCGGCAAGGCCGCGGGTAATTACCGCAGCCCGCGTGTTGTCACCGGTACCCAGTCCATCGGCCATCCCTGATGCCAGAGCAATCACATTCTTCAGTGCTCCGCCCAGCTCCGCTCCGATGACATCGGTGTTCGTGTACACGCGAAACGACGGAGTGCCGAACAGTCCCTGGAGCCGTTCGGCGATTGTGAGATCGGTCATCGAAACCACGGCGGCCGCCGCATAGCCGCTCAAGATCTCCTTCGCCAGATTCGGTCCGGTAAGCACGCCCACCGGGTGCCCGCGAAGTTCTTCGGAGATGACCTCGGTCATCCGCAACATCGAGCCCTGTTCAAGGCCCTTCGAAAGACTCACGATGGGGACCCATGCCCGCAGGTACGGCTCGACCGCTTTCGCCGTGGCCCGCATCGCTTGAGACGGCACCCCCATCACCAGCACATCGGTGCTCGACACAACAGCTTCAAGGTCGTCCGATGCTCGGAGCTCGGCGTGCAACGGGAGGTCCGGCAGGTACTTGTTGTTTCGATGATCGTTGTTGATGTCGGCGACAACCTGGGCGTCGCGCGCCCAAATCGTGGTGGGCGTGTTGTGCGCCGCCAACGACGCAACCGTTGTCCCCCACGAACCGCCGCCGATGACCCCAACCCGAATGTCCATTGCGGCATCGTAGCGGAGGTGCCTGCCCCCGTCGTCAGCCCGATATCTGCGGACGTCCGGTGGCAACCACCACGAGCCGTCCGTCGACAAAGGTGTCTTTCCCCTCGACGGTGGCCCGCACCTCCGTCCACTCGTGGTTGATCGAAGGGTCGGTTGCTCCCGCCTCAAGCGCGTCACCGGTAACCAACTCCGTGAGGCGAGCGAGCGCTGCGTCGTGGGCGCGTTCGACGCTGCCATACGCCACCTGATCGTCGAGGTGGACGCGGAACTGGCCCTTGGTCGGCTGACTGACGGTGGCCTCGCGTACCATCCGCACCTTACCCACCACCGAGCCGATGGCATTCGAAACATCGGCGTGCTCGGGCACCGTGACCGCGCCGGTTCCGTTGCGCCCGGCAACGACGGCACCCACCTGGGGAAGGTAAGCATGGGCCGGCGCGCCGATAGCCACGATCGGCGCCTGCAGCGACACGTCGACCGACACCAGGCCCCGGTGCCCGGCAAGTCCGGCAACAGCCAAGGGCGACTGTGCGAGGTCGTTGTGGGCGGAGCCGTCGCCGGTGAGTTCGTCGGCGGTCAGCGCCACTCCGAGTACCACCGACGATGCCTTTTCGATCAAACGATCCACCACCTGTTCGGCCAGTTCCTCAGCGTTTGCAGCCACCAGCGAACCGTTCGATCGGCTCTGGCGGGCCAGCACACGAGCCCCCAAAAGGGCGGCCTGACGTTCGGCCTCAGGGCGTGGTTGGTCGGCGGGTCGAAGCACCTCGATCGCATCGGTGGGCGTAAAGGTCGCGATGCGAACCAACCCGCGCGAGCGCAGCCGCTCGATGGCGTTGAGCTGAAGTCCGGTCGAGGCGACGGTTGCGATGGGTTGAGGGGAACCTTTGAGTGCGCCGAGGATCGCAGCTTCACGCTTGTCGAGTCCGTCGAGGCGCGCATCATGGTCTCCGGCGGAAACCACCGGAACGAGCAGCCGGGCGTCGGTGGCCTGTCGTGGAGCTTCCCGCAACTGACGCTCGAGAGTTTCAACGACCAGGTCGTGGTGATCGAGCGCCAGACGGCCGAGCGGTATCGCACGCTGCGGGCCGACCACGATCGGTCCCTCGGCCGCACGCGAGTCGATACGAACTTCGCTGTCTCCGCCCAGACCGATCGTGACCATATCGACCGCCTCGACCATGGTGCGATGGCCGGCGACCAGTGCACCAGCAGTGGTCGTGTTGGCAGTCCCATCAGCGACCACTGCGATATCGGTGGTTGTGCCGCCAATATCGATGACCAGGCCATCGTCGATGGTTGCGAGATGCTGGGCCCCGATAACGCTGGCGGCCGGACCCGACAGCACGGTCTCGATCGGCCGCTTCGCCGCGAACTCAGCTGACACGAGGGTGCCGTTGCCCCGGACGATCATCAGCGGCGCGTCGATCTGGAGTTCGCTCATCGCCTGTTGCACCGCCGACACCAGGTGGGCGATCATCCCGACGAGTCGCGCGTTCAACAGCGCGGTCAGCGCCCGCCGAGGACCGCCCAATTGTGCCGACAACTCATGGCTACAAGTAACCGGCTTGCCGGTGCGCTCGGTGATGAAGTCGCGCAACGCCAGTTCGTGGGCCGGGTTGCGAACGCTGAACTGCGAAGCAACAGCGAAGCCCGATACCCGATCTCCGAGCTCGGCGAGAACGTCACCAGCGGCCCCCAGGTCGAGGTCTGCCAAGGCACCGCCATGGGCGTTGTGGCCACCCTCGAGCGACCGAAGAATGCAGTCTTCCCCCACATCGTCGATGCCAGCTTTCGCCAGCTCGGCGTCGGTGAACCCGAGGGTGATCAGACACGCGGGCTCACCGGTCCCCTCAACAAGAGCATTGGTTGCCAGGGTGGTCGATACCGACACCAGGGCGATGTCACCAGCTGTATCGAGCTGTGACGTGGCCGCCTGCATGGCGGACCGCACACCCATGAGGAGATCGCCGTGGGTGGTGGGCGCCTTGGCCTTGGCCACCACCCGCTCGCCATCCTCATCGAGGATCGCGGCATCGGTGAAGGTCCCGCCGGTATCGATTCCGAGCAGAAAGGCCATGATCAGGGATCGATTCGTCGGAACAGCTCAGCCTGAGCCATCCCTGCGACATCTCCACCGGCCACCAACTCAGCGGTGATCTTGGCCCGGAAGGCCTCGCGCTCATCCGCGCTCGAAAGGTCGGTGATATCCATCGTCGTTTCGAACTGGCTCTCGTGGGCCTCCAGCGCCGCCACCTTCGCGTCGGCATAGCCGCTCACATCCTCGGCGTGATTGGGCTCCTCGGTTTCAAAGAGCAGGACGTGATCAGGACGATGGTGGGCCACCGGATGCTCGGGAAAGAAATGAGGATCGCGTGCTGCCACGACGCCATCGGTAACCAGGAACCCGGCATTGCGGTGATCAGGGTGCAGCCGCCATCGTTTCCACGGGTCGTGGCCGAACACCACACCCGGTTTCAGTTCTCGGATGTGACGAGCCACCTCACCCACCAACTCGCGCCCATGTATCAATTCGCCGTCGACCTGTCCGAGGTAGCGCACTTCGCCGATGGACCCGAGCCGATCGGCGGCCTCGCGCTGTTCGGCCTGGCGGCGGGCTACCAGGGCAACGGTGTCGGCGTTTGCATCCCAGGTGCCCTTCGAGCCGTCGGTGCAGATCAGATGATGGATGACGCACCCATCGGCGGCCCACTTTGCGAACGTGGCCCCGCATTGAAACTCGACGTCGTCGGGATGCGCGGCGATCGCCAGTGCCACCGCAGGCGTCGCCAGATTTTCTGAGCGCTGAATCTCGAGGGTCATGGCTGCTCCTGTCAGACGGCTTCGACCCGGTTGCGAAGCTCGGTAAGGTCTTCTGCGGTATCGATATCGAGTCCCAAGTCTGCGTCAGACAGAACCCGCACGGCGAGACCGGCCTGCTCGGCTTGCTCGACATGGTGGGCACACGAATCGACGCCGTAGCCAAACACGAAACTCGTGTTGGTCGGCACACACAGCACGTTGGTGCCTGACCCTCGACGATCGGGAACCACCGTCACGCCGTCAAACGCCGCCACCTCGTCGAAGGATCGGGCAAGCGGCAGATCGCCGTGGGCCACGATCACCCGGGAAAACCCGCGTTCGGCCAGGTCCTTCACCGATGCGGTGACCGCACCGTTGAGGTCGTGTCCTGGCTTCCACAGCACCAGAGCTCCCTGGGCAGCCGCCCAACGCGCCACCCGCTCGTCATCGCACGCGACCGCCGTAGGAAGTTGTCCTGCCGCACGGAGCACCGACGTTGCCATCGCCCGAGCCATCGCCGCCCGACCCGACGCAACCACGCTCTCAGCAAGTCGGCTCTTGGCCAAAGGGAAGGCTTTCACCGGGACGAGGAGAACTGCAGCCACAGGGCCTTGAGCATAGACAAAAGAAGAAATCGGGAGGCATCCGAAGATGCCTCCCGATCCGGAGTCCAGGTGGCGGGAACCTTGGCCTCCGTTACTGCAAAGCTCCAGGCGGGTTGGTGCTTCGCAGCGTTTTTGTGTCTTGCCCTCTAGGTATCAAGGGGGAAGAAGAGTGGACGTACCGGGAGACACCCAATGGGTGTCCCCCGGTCCTGAAGGCCAAGTGGCGGGAACCTGGACCTTCAGACGCTACGGAAATCGGCGGGAGATGTCCGTAGCGCTGAACGTTGGCCTTACTGACCTTCGAACTTGTCGTACACCTTCGGCCAGAAGCGGTCACGGGCGGCTGGGATGCCACCGATTCCGAACTTGATGACCAGGATGAATACGGCGGCCGAGGTGATCATCGTGAACAGGGTGTCGACGATGTTCGCTGCGATCTCAAGCTGGCTGATGGCAGCGAAGCCACCGATGTACCAGATGAGGGCACCGATACCGGTGACGATTGCGCCTCCGTAGCCCAGGTGCGAGACCGACGGACGAACCAGGTCTTTCACCATGTTGGCCACAGCGCCGGTGACGACGATGAGCACGATTGCCACGAAGAGCTTGGGGATGTACTCGATGAAGGTGTTGAGCAGCTCAAGCAGCGGGTTTGTTGGCCCAAATGCACCAAGCGAAAGCTGCAGGACGATCAACATGATGAAGGCGTAGATGATCTTGGCCAGTAGTGCACCCGAGTCGGCGAATCCAGCCCGCTCGATGTAGGCGCCCATGCCGGCCTTGTCGACCATGCGGTCGAAGCCGATCTTGGAAAGGATCCGATGCGCAACCTTCCGGACGATTCGTGCGATGAACCAACCGATAAAGAAGATCACCAAGAAGGCGATGATCTTCGGAGCGAATGCGAAGAGATCTGAGAAAGCGTCTGTAAGCGCTCCCCCGAAGTCGATCATTGCTGTAACCATTTCTGTTTCTCCCGTTGTAACTATGTGAGGACGACATTGGAATGACGTCGAGAGTCTTCAAGAAGTCGCGAAGAATTTGGGGGACCGTTGCGAAATTTCGTCGACCGGGCCGCCAACCCGGCACCCCAGGAGGCCGTTGTTCGCGCAAAAGCCCAGGTCAGAGTGACGAAATGCCCAGTGTGGCGGAGGCACCCCTCCTTTGGGGTACCGGCGGTAGATCATCTCGGTTTCTGGCGAAAGTGCCATCGCAATCACCACTCCATCGCCTGCCGGTCGGTTTTCCCGGCGATACGCTACGTTGCCGTGATGGCCTCGCTCGACCGACCCGCTCCCAAAATTGGCACATTTGAGCGCGACTTTTTGCAACTCTGGAACGTCCAAAGCACATGACCGCCGTCGGCAACCTCGCCCCGGGCGACCTCTGGTTCCCCCCTTCCTCTTCTCCGCGATCGGGCGGAGTCTGGGGACCCGCTGGCACCCCAGGCCGGCGGTTGCGCCGCAAATTGGCAGGTCAGTGGCAGCGAATCGTGCTCGATCCACTCCTCGCGATCGATCGAGCCGGCATCGTTCTCAGCTCGAGCGTGTCGGGTACCTCGACCGGTGTGGCTTCTGATTCCGGCGGCGACAGCGCTCCGGTGCAGATCGCCTCGGCGAGCGAGATTCATACCCTTGAGCCTGCCGCACAGCTTCACTACCTCGTCGAAAATTACTCCGACGCGGTCTATCGCGTCGCTCGATCGGTCGTCCGCGAAAACGAACTCGCCGAGGACGCGTCTCAAGAAGCGCTGCTCAAAGCCTGGCAGGCGCTTCCCACCTTTCGAGGAGACGCCCCGCTCCGCAACTGGGTGCTACGGATAACGCACAACACGGCGGTCTCGATTCTGCGCACCCGCCGCGAAGAACTTCGCGACCCCAACCTTCTTCCTGACAGTGTCCAGCGAGGCACGATCGAACGTTCGGTCGAAGACACCATGGCCATGACCGCGTTCGAAGACGCGCTCGGCCAGCTCGACGAACTCTCGCGAAGCATCGTGGTGCTCCGCGAAATCGAGAACATGAGCTACGACGAGATCTCCGAGGTCCTCGACGTTCCGCTTCCCACCGTCAAGACCCGACTGCTCCGAGCCCGGAAGGTTCTGTCGTCCGCCCTCCAAGAGTGGCGACCATGACCATGCGCAGTCGAATACACCCCTCGAAGCGAAAGCTGGCCGGCTGGCTCGAAACCGGTGGCCCCGAAGAGGTCGATCTTCATGTCGCGGGGTGCGAGCGGTGTGCAACGTCGCTCGAGGCGCTCGCGATACCCGAACCCAAGCTTGGCGACGCCCTGGCGGCGTTCCTCGCTCCGCCCGAAGATCTCGTGACCCGTATGAACGACCGGATTTCCGATTCGCTGCGAAATCGAGCCGATCTCAAGATGTTCGCCGAACTCGTCGGGCTTCCGATTCCTACCGCACAGCTGCTGCTCACCGAACGGCCACTCGACGACTGAGCACCCGTCGCTCAGCACGGTGCCCAGGTAGGAAGTTCGCACCAGGCACGTCACCCGTAGCGGTGATGTGACCGCTCCGAGCGGTTCCCCCAATAGACCGGAGCGCGAAGCGCCGACTACGGTGGTCCTCGTCCAACAGGGAGACCATTCAGATAATGGAAACAAAGTGGCTTATTGCACTGACCGCTGTTGTGATTTCCCTGCTCGTGGGCATCATCGCGTCACGACTTGTGCGAACGATGATGAGCAAGGAAACCCGACCCGAGTCGGTTCGCAGCGTTGCCAAGGCCATTTCCAGCCTGGTTTTCTCGTTATGCCTGGTGGTCGGACTCGTCATCGCTCTCGGCGTTGTCAATGAGACCGCGCTTGAGCAGCTGCCCAAAGATGTCGTCGCCTATATCCCGCGGGTCCTCAGCGCGGCGATCGTGCTTATCGGTGCCAACATTCTTGGCGCGATCGTCACCACAATCCTCGAGCAGAGCCTCGGCCACGTCTCAACCACAATGCGCCGGCGGGTTCCCGCGATCGTCCGCGGTGTCATCAATGTCTTCGCGGTGCTTATCGCCGCAAACCAGATCGGCATCGACACCCAGATACTCACGCTGTTCGTCGCATCCATCTTCTTCAGTGTCGGGCTGGCCGCGGCGCTGGTCGCCGGCCTCGGTGCCCGCGATGTGGCCTCGGAGCTGGCAGCCGGACGAGCGGTAAAGCGACTCCTGAACCCCGGCGACCTGGTTGCTTACAACGACACGGCCGGCCGCGTGATCAACCTCCACTCCGTCGGCCTTGAGATCGAGACCGGCGACGGACAGACCATCGTGGTACCCCACAGCAATCTGTTGTCCGAAGCCGTGCACATCTCGCGGGCCGAACCAATCACCGACGAGCGCATCGGCGACGACAGCACCGACGACAGCGCCGACAACAGCACCGACGACTAGACGCGACCCGGTTCTACTTTCGGTGTGGCGCGGTCACGTCGACCGGAGCCGTCGGGCCGACAAACGAGGTGAAATCGGGTCCGCGACGTAAGCCATGACCGCCGTCGATCGCGATGACCTGACCGGTGATCCATCGTGACTCGGGCCCAGCGAGAAAGCGGGCCAAGGCTCCGACATCGGCGGGTTCACCGACGTCGCCCAGGGGCGTATTGACGATGTAGCTCTCATAGACGTCGCTGTCGCGTGGTACACCGGCCATGATCTCGGTGGCGATGAAGCCCGGAGCGATAGCGTTGCAACGGACACCTTGGGGACCGTATTCATCAGCAGCGTTGCGCATCAGATGTTCGATACCCGCCTTGGCCGGCGGATAGGCACCGAACCAGAGGTGGCTTACCGAACCAGCGATCGATGACATGCCGACGAACGATCCGGTTCCCGATGCGATGAGATGAGGCATCGAATGCTTGAGCGTGAGCATGGTTCCCACCAGATTCAAGTCGAGAACCCGTCGAAACTCGGCCACGTCCTGAACATGCAGCGGCTCGATAGAGCCGCCACCGCCGGCATTCGCCACGACCGCGTCAAGCGACCCCGTAACCGAAGCGGCTGCGTCGGTCGCCGCGGTGATCGACGCTTCATCGGTGACGTCGGCAACCACATGGGTGACCGATCCTCCGTGCCCCGGCGACATATTGTCGATCGCCGCTACCAACTTCTCCTCGGTCCGGCCGCAAATCGTTACCGCTGCGCCATCGGCGGCGAGCGCCTGAGCGCACGCCGCCCCGATACCGGTGCCGCCGCCGGTGACCAGCGCAGCCTTCCCTTGTAACGCTCCATCGGCCATGTGAACATGTCTCCTCGTAGTGGCGAATTCGCTCGAGCGACGAAGATGCCCACGAAGACACGCCCGATCGGCTCGGCCCAAGTACCCTAAGCGAGTGGCTCAGACCAAGAAAAAGTCGTCGGGCGCCGACACGAAGCGGCGAATCCTCGACGCGACCCTGGAATGTCTGCGCGTCAACGGGATTACCGGCACCAGTGCCCGAGCCATCGCAAATGTCGGCGACTTCAACCAGGCGCTGATCTTCTATCACTTCGGAAGTGTCAACGACGCCGTCATCCAGGCGGTCGGGCACATGACCGAACGCCAGCGAGACCGCTACCGCACACAGCTTGCGGATGCGAACGACTTCTCCACCATTGTCGAGGTCGCCCGTGACCTTCGCGAGGAAGATGCTGCGTCGGGTTCGATCAGCATGCTCACCCAGGCCTTCGCCGGAGCCCAAGGCAACCCTGAGCTGGGGAAACAGCTCTACGGGCAGCTGGAAGAATGGACCGCGGTGGTCGCCGAGAGCATCGAGCGATCCATCGGGGACTCTCCGATCGGGAACCTCGTCACCAGCGAACACCTGGCATTTGGCCTGTCGGCGCTTTTCGTCGGCATGGAACTCCTCTCGGCGATGGACCCGGAAAAAGCTCCCACTGACGAGCTTCTGAACGAGTTTGCAGAGCTGGCCACCGTGCTTCAAACGCTGGTCGAGTCACCGCTCGTGCAGTCGTTGATGGCAGCGTCGGAAAGCGCCAAGGCTGCCAGCTAGGCCAGCGGGGCACCGTGAGCGGCGAGAAGCTCGCGGACCTGCTCGACCAGGCCTTCACGCTCAGCATGGGCCAAGGCTCTGACGTCGGCGACCTGCTGATCGCCGACCTCAGAGACGAGCTCGATATAGGCCTTGAGTTTCGGTTCGGTTCCACTCGGACGAAGCTGCACCCGCGAACCATCGACCAGATCGAATCGGAGCATGTCGGTCTGATCGATGAAGTCGGTGAGCTCCGCGACCGCGCGATCGCCGAACGACGTCGGAGGGTCCTCGCGAATCGAACGCATGGTCTCAGCCATACGATGCGGCGCTCCGAGACCATGAAACCACACCGCAAGCTGAGCCGTGGAGTGCACGCCATGTTCGATCGAAAGCTCGTCGAGTCGGTCGAGCACCGATTTTCCAAGGGCCCGTTGCTCAGCCATCAGTTCAAGAAACGCGATGGCGGCGCTTATCCCGTCTTTGTCACGGATCGCCTGAACCGTGTAGCCGAGAGCCGGTTCGTAGCCGAAGATCAGCCGGGTTTCGAGCTGACCATCCGCCGCTCGGGCCACATACTTGAAGCCGTGCAGCGTCTCGACATACTCGACGTCGTGTGCGGCTGACAGCATCGACAACATCCGCGATGAAACCACCGTCGAGGCGGTGACCCGGCCGGGGCCACTCGAATGGCGAAGGCAGTAATCGCCGAGAAGGACACCGATCTGGTCGCCATTGAGGTGAAGCCAGCGATCCTTATCGGGGAGCACGACACCGAGACGGTCGCCGTCAGGATCGTTCGCAAAGACCACGTCGGCGTCCACTTCCACCGCCTTGGCGATCACGGCGTCGAGCGCACGGGGTTCTTCGGGGTTGGGCAAGGCCACCGTGGGAAAGTCGGGGTCGGCCGCGAACTGGTTTTCGACCGTGAACAGCTGCGCACCGATTCGCTCCATCGCCTGTTTGAAGACCGGCCCTGCGACACCGTGCAGCGGCGTGTAGGCAACCCGCAGGTCGGCGATACCCGGTCGCGGGGTTTCGGGTGTCACCACATCGAGGTACGAATCGATGACCTTGCTTCGAACCCGCGAGACCTGACCGCCCTGAGACGGGTGCGGGTGAACTGGCGGGTCTGCCAGGTCAGCCATGATCTGCTCGATCTGGCGATCGTGGGGCGGCACGAGCTGCGCACCATCGCCCAGGTACACCTTGCACCCGCTGTCCTCAGCCGGGTTGTGGCTGGCCGTCATGATGAGACCAGCATCGGATCCATAGTGCCGAAATGCGTAGGCCATCACCGGCGTTGGGAGTGGCTCGGGCATCACCAGAGCGAGCCCGCCGTGCTCGGCCACCATCGCCGCGGCTTCATCGGCGAACTGGCGGGCCGAGTGCCGCGCGTCGTAGCCGATCACCACCGTGGCCGGACTGAGGTGCCGCATGATCGCCGCCACCGCCTGCGCGATGACGAGCCGATTTATCCGGTTCGGACCGGGCCCTCGCTGGCCACGAAGACCCGAGGTTCCAAAGATGATCCGGCTGTTGAAACAATCAGCGAGTTGGTCGTGGCCGTCCTCGGCGTTGTTCCCCAGCAGCGCGGCCAACTCAAGTCGAGTATCGGGATCGGGATCAGCCTCGAGCCACTTGCGCGCATAGCTGGCGGTTTCCTCGACGTTTCGTGAACGACGGTTGTTCGAACGGGTCATGCAGACAGAGCGGCCGGCGCTGGCTAGCCGGAGATCGACCGCAACATCGGGGCCAGCATCGGCCGACGACGCGTCCGGTCGCTGACCCAGCGCCCTACCGCGCGACGAGCCTTGCGTTCGACTTCAGCAAATTCGGCGTCGGAGTCCGACAAGGCTTCGACAATGGCGTCCTCGGCAACTTTCTCGCCCTCGGCCAGCAGATCGGTCGCCATCGACGACTCGAGCCAGCCGCGCGAGATTAGCCGTGGGGGAC
>CAZGVQ010000017.1:5350-16956 GCA_964529355.1 uncultured Acidimicrobiales bacterium | reverse complement strand
GGAACTGCTCGGTGTCGGTGAGATCGACGGGGTAGTCGGTGAAGTCGGGGTCGGTATTTCCGAGCAGCGCATCGCCCCAGGCCACCAGCTTGTGGCCGTCCTCGTCGCTGGTGCCCAACATACGGCCGAGCATGCGCATCGGCAGCTGTTCGGCCACCTCTTTCACGAAGTCGAACTCGTCGTTCTCCAGCGCCTTGTCGAGCACTTCGACCGCCAGCTGTCGGATGGCGGGCTCGTAGGACTCCACGCTTCGCCGGGTGAAGCCTTTGCTCACCAGGCGGCGGTAGCGGGTGTGCTCGGGCGGGTCGTACTCCATCATCGTGCGCCGGGCTTCGGTCTCCTCGGCGCTCATTTCCTCAAGCCGGATGCCTTTGGATGAGGTGAAGTTCTCGACGTCGCGGCTGATGGCAAGCGAGTCGTCGTAGCGAAGGATCGACCAGAAGCCTGAACCGTCGGCTTCTTCGGTCCAGTGCACCGGGTCCTCGGCGCGCAGCCGGGTGAAGGTTGCGTGGGGGACACCCGTGGTGAAGGTGTCGTGGCTGGTGATGTCGGCGTGGTCGGGGCCGAGGTCGGGCAGGTAGTTGTCGACGTGGGTGATGTTGGTCATGGTCAGCCGCCCGCCATGGGGTTCGGTCCGGCCCATACCGTGGTGCCACCGTGCATCGAGTTGCCGACCTGGCGGTAGAAGCCGCCGATGATTTCGATGTCGTCGGGGCCACCGAATCGGGTGAGTTCTTCGGTGGGTGAGTCGTGCAGCACCAGCTCGGCATCGCCGCTGAACACCGGGCCCAGCTCGACGTCGAACCCGCGCATGGTGACCAGCTCGTCGAGGCTGTCGCGGCCGTCCATTTCGATGGCCGGCATCTGGCGGGTGTGCAGCATGGGGTGGCCGTTGACGAAGCCGGCCGACTCGGCGGTGCCGGTGATGGTGAACCGGGCGTCGGCGATGCGCCGGCCGAAGGTGGAGAGTGTGGCGCCGAAGCGTCCACCGGTTTCCAGGCGGGGACCGGCCTTACCGATGGTGACCGGGCGGGTCATCCAGATCTCTGACATCTTCTTGGGGTAGCCCTGGATGTGGCCACGGGCCATGGCGAAGTCTTTGTCGACCCAGATGTACGCGGCCCGGCTGTAGGTCTGGTCCTGGTACTTGCAGCGGATGACCACAAACACCTCTTTGTACTGGGCTCGTGCGGGGTCGAGGAGCTCGTCGAAGCTGTCGCTGCAGCTTTGCCAATCGGCCCAGATGATGGCGACTGCACCGGGGTCGTCGTCGGCTAGCTCCAACGGTGCGGGCAGAAGCTCGGCCACGTTGGCCGGATCGGTCCGGAACTCGATGGTGAGCATCTCGCCGCTGTAGTGCCAGGGCGGCGACGGAAGGATGCTGCCCGCGCCGGTGGGCGTTCTTGGGTACATCAATCCGCGTAGTTCAGTCATGTCTCGACCTTAATCGTTTGGTACCAAATGATTCAATACTCTTGGGCGACACGTTCCTGAGACACAGCGCCGTGCACGCTGGTCACCCGGTGTTGCGGAGCCCTGCGGCGACGCCGTTGATGCTGAGCAGAAGTGCTCGCCGGATGCGTCGGGCTTCGGGAGATTCGCTGTCGTTCTCGCGGTAGGCGCGGAGCAGATCGATCTGCAGTACGTTGAGCGGATCGAGGTAGATGTCGCGCACTTCAAGGGTGCTGCGTAGCACCGGAAGATCGGACAGCAGGCCCGAACCGGTGACCTCGCCGATGGCCTCGACCGTGCGCTGGTGCTCCTGTTCGATGATGGCGAGCAGGTGCTGGTGCTCGGCAGGAACCAGCGTTTCAACATAGGCCCGGGCGATGCCTAGGTCGGTCTTGCTGAGGGTCATCTCGACATTGGAAAGGAACGTGCGGAAGAACCGCCAGCGCTCGAACATGGCCTTGAGCTCGTCGGCATGGCCGTTTTCGATCGCGTTGCGCAGCCCGGTGCCCACGCCGAACCATCCAGGCACGATCTGGCGGCTTTGCGTCCAGCCGAACACCCAGGGGATGGCCCGGAGATCGTCGATGCCCGACATGGCACCCGATCGGCGGGCCGGACGAGACCCGATGTTGAGTCGGCCCAACTCTTCGACCGGTGTTGAGGTGGTGAAGTAGTCGACCAGGCTCGGATCTTCGATGAGCCCGCGATAGGCGCCATACGCCGAGTTGGAGAGGTCCTCCATGATCCGGGACCACTTCTCTCGAGCGTCGTCGCCGATGCGCGATTCGGTGTGGATGAGGGTGTGTTCGAGCATGGCCGAATACGCCAGGTCGAGGTTGCGGCGGGCCAGCCGCGGGCGGCTGTACTTGTCGGCGATGACCTCGCCCTGCTCGGTGGTCTTCATGAGCCCGGTGATGACACCCGACGGCTGGGCGAGGATGGCGTCGTGGGTGGGGCCTCCACCTCGACCGACGGTGCCACCGCGACCGTGAAACACCGGCACCTCAATGTCGTACTCGGCGGCCAGCTCGCGCACGGTGCGTAGCGCCTTGTGGATCTCCCACTGTGAGGTGGCGATGCCGCCGTCCTTGTTGGAGTCGGAGTAGCCCACCATGATCTCCTGCACGCCGCCGCGCAGCTCGACGATGCGTCGGTACTGCGGGTTGTCGAGCAGCCGTCGCATGACCGGCCCGATGGCGCGGAGGTCGTCGATGGTTTCGAACAGCGGCACAAACCCGATGCGGGCCATGTCGCGGGCAAGATCGATGAGCCCGACCTCGCGGGCCAGCAATACCGGGGCCAACAGGTCGTCGGGACCGGTGGTCATCGACACGATGTAGCTCTCGATGATGTGGTCGCCGAGAACGTCCATCTGGCGGCGCAGCATGGCGAACAGCTCGAGGGGTTCGCCGCCGAGTTCGGGAGTACCAGCCGGAGCGAAGGGTCGGTTGGTGGCGAGCTCGCCAACGAGTAGCGCCTCGCGTTCGGCGCGGTCTTCGGGGTAGTCGGTGCCGACCGAGCCGAACAGTTCGGCCAGCGATGCGTGATGGTGGCGGGTGTGTTGACGAATGTCGAGCGTGGCCAGATGGAAGCCGATGGTCGCGGCAATCTGGCGTACTCGGCGAAGCGCTCCGTCGGCGATAAGTGACCCATCGGTGGCCACCAACGAGGTGTGGATCTGGTCGAGATCGGCGCGGAAATCATCGGCGTCCGCGTAGCCGCCGTCGCGGCCGCGCTCGGTGCGGGCAAGGCGCCCGTCGATGAGGGTGGCGGCGATGCGGTAGGGCTCATCGGCGATGAGCGGAGAGATACCGGCCATGAGCGTTGGAAGCTGTGCCGCAGTTTCGTCGAGCCACTCGGCGAACTCGGGGGTGACCGGCCGGATGGTGCCTGACACGCTGAGGTCGTTGGCCAAACCCTGCACGGCGGTGCGAAGCAACCGCAGCGCCCGTTGGCGCTGAAGCGACAGGACTTCGTCGGTGACATCGGGGGTCACGAACGGGTTGCCGTCGCGGTCGCCGCCCACCCAGTTACCGAACCGGATGGGAGGGCGGTTCTCGTCGAGCGTGATACCTCGGATGTCGGAGCAGTGGTCGAGGTCGTCCCAGAACGCGGGCAGTGCCGACTCGACCAGGCGCTCGACGTAGAAGATGATCGAGCGCGCTTCGTCGACCGGGGTGGGCTTCACCTGTCGCAGCTCATCGGATACCCACAGCAGGTCGATGATCTCGGCGCTGCGGCGATCGATGCGGGTTTCCTGCGCGGTGGTTGCGCCCACCCGGGCGGTGAGGAGCTCGGCGATTTCGGCGCGCTTCTCGAGCACGGTTCGGCGTGATGCTTCGGTGGGGTGGGCGGTGAAGACCGGGCGGTACTCGACGCTGGCGAGTCGCTCGGCCAGAAGCTCGGGGGCGATATTGGCTTCGTCGATCTTGGAGAAGGTGTCGAAGAGTTGGCCCGACTCGAGGGTTTCGAGGCGCAGCGCCTCGACCCGATGCACCTGCTCGGCCACGTTGGCCAGGTGAAAGTAGATGGTGAATGCCCGCACCAACAGGATCGCCTCGACATCGGACGCGTCGCCGATGGTGGTGGTGAGATCGTTGCCGGCCTGTTCGTCGCCCGATCGGGTGCTACGGGCCAAGGTGCGCACCGTCTCGACCTTTTCGAGGAACTCTGGGTTCACATTTCGACTGATGGATTCGCCCAGCTGCCCCGCCAACCGGCGGATGTCGGCACGGAGGAGATCGTGGCGTGCTTCGGGTGATGATTCGGGTGTACTCGTGATGGTCACGCCGACGATTCTAGGGCTGCCAGCGGGGCTGCTGGCATTGGAAAACCAGCGACTATCCGGTTGCGTCGCCGTTGGTGATGACGATGCGCAATAGACGTGCCAGTTCGCGCTTTTCGGACTCGGTGAGACCGCTGCTCATGAGTCCTTCGAAGGCGTTGAACTCGGGCCACACGGTGGCGATGGTGTCGGTGCCCTTCGGGGTGAGGCTCACGAGTACTCGTCGTTTGTCGGAGTCCATTCGGGTCCGCTCGACCAGGCCCTGCTTCTCGAGGGTGGTGAGCATGCCAGTGAGGGTGCCCTTTGCCAGGCCGCACTCGTCGGCGAGGCGGGCGGTTTCCATCTCGTCCCATACCCAGAGGACCCACAAGATCGTGAATCCGCCAAACGAGAGACCGTGCGGTGCCAAAACCTCGCGTTCGCCACGACGCCGCACGCTGGCGGCGGCCCGATAGATGTTGCTGATGGCATCGAGCGAGGCGAAGTCGACCAGTTGGTCGCCGAGCCGGGCCTGAACGTCGCGCTCGGCATCGAGCAGATGGCTTCTGCTCGACGGAGGTTGCGGCGGCGTGGGTGTGGGTACCATGTTGCGACCAATCTAGGACACGCCCATCGACTCGATCCAAGGGGTCGTTAGAAGCGATGTCGACGAATCGTTCGGTACCGAACTATTCTGCAGCAATCCATAGCGAAGGACAGACACATGGCAGAGTTCCGACGGATCTTGCTCGATGGGTATCCCACCGAGGTTGTGCGTGATGGCGACCAGCTCATCGCGGGCGACGGAAGGACGGTTGGCCTCGACGACGCGGTGCACCTGGCACCGGTCGAGCCCACCAAGATCATCGCCGTACATCTCAACTACCGCAGCCGGGTCGATGAGTTCATGACCAAGCTTCCGGTTGCTCCCACGTACTTCCACAAGCCAATCACCGCGCTCACCGGGCATGGCAGCGATGTGGTGCGGCCCGAGGGTTGCCAGTGGCTCAACTATGAGGGCGAAATCGCCATCGTCATCGGCAAGACGTGTCGCAACGTGGCGCCCGCCGACGTTGGGCAGTACATCGCTGGTTATTCGGTGGCCAACGACTACGGCCTGCACGACTTCCGCGACACCGACGCCGGTTCGATGCTCCGGGTGAAGGGATCCGACACGTTGTGTCCGGTTGGCCCCGCGCTTGTCACCGACTGGGATTTCGCGAACAAGCGCATCACCACAACGGTGAACGGCGAGATCAAACAGGACGCCAACACCGACGAGATGGAGTGGAACATGCACTATCTGGTGGCCGATATCGCCCGCACGATCACCCTGGTGCCCGGCGACATCCTGCTGTCAGGAACCCCGGCCAATTCGCGCACGGTGTATCCGGGCGACGTGGTGACCGTGGAGGTCGAGGGCCTGGGCGCGCTGACCAACACCATCGTGTCGGGCCCCACTCCCATCCGTGACGATGTGGGCGCGCAGCCCAGCAACAGCGAAGAGGTACAGAGCACCGCGCAGGGTGGCGACTGGGAGTTCCGGGGCATCCGAGCGCCGCTTGGCCCCGGTGCCAAGCACTACGAATCGACGGTCGACGACGAAGAAGAAGTCGACTGACATGGCCGCAACCCCGACTGCGGTGGTCGGCGGCGTCGCTGTACCCACTGGTCATCTCATCGGTGGCGCCTGGGTCTCCTCGCCCGAGGTCTTCGAGACCCGATCGCCCAGCGATTGGGACACCGTGTTGGCCGAGGTGTCGCGGGGCGACGCAACCACCGCCGACGCGGCGGTAGCGGCCGCCCAAGCCGGTTTCATCGAGTGGTCGGCCTACTCGGCAGGTGAGCGAGCCAGCGTCTTGCGCACCATGGCCGACCTCATCGACGCCCGCAACGACGACATCGCTCTGGTCGAGACCCTCGACATGGGGTTCCGACACGAGTCCATGCGCGAACGGCTGGTGGCCCGAGGCGCCATTAACTTTCGCACCTACGCCGACATCATCGAACGCGACGGCGACCAACGGTGGGAGGCGAAGAACACCTCGCACACCGTGATCCGGATGCCGGCGGGTCCAGCGGTGGTGATTACTCCCTGGAATGCGCCGTTCATGTTGGCCACTTGGAAGTTGGCCCCAGCGCTCGCGTCGGGCAACTCGGTGATCTTCAAGCCGGCCGAGTGGTCGCCTTTGTCGGCCGCGCTCCTGGCCGAGCTGGCAACCGAAGCCGGCTTCCCACCCGGCGCCTTCAACATGGTGCAGGGCATTGGCGAAGAAGTGGGTGCCGCCCTGGTAGCTGACGATCGCGTGCGCCGTATCTCCTTTACCGGTTCGCCCGAAACGGCGCGCCATATCGGCGTGGCCGCTGCCCAAAACCTGGTGCCCTTCACCGCCGAACTCGGTGGCAAAGGCCCGCTGGTGGTGTTTGCCGACGCCGACCTTGACCTTGCCGTGAAGAAGGCGGCCGAGCAGTACGAGGACTCAGGCCAGGTCTGTCTGGCTGGTACCCGCTTGCTGGTGGAGGAATCGATCGCCCAGGAGTTTCGGGCTGCGCTCGAGGTGGCGACCGCCAACCACGTGTTGGGCGATCCGCTCGACGACTCCACCTCGGTGGCGCCGGTGGTTCACCCCGATCACCTCGACAGCATCGATGGGTTCGTCCGTCGGGCCGAAGCGGCTGGCGACAACATCGTTCGAGGCGGCGCGAGGCTTGAGGACTCGCTGCACTATGACCTCACGCTCATCGAACCGGCGTCCAACGACAGCGAGATCGTGCAGCGCGAAGTCTTTGGGCCGGTGCTTACGTTTCAGACCTTTGGCGACGAAGCCGAGGCCATCGAGCTGGCCAACTCCACCCGCTATGGCCTGTCGGCGCTGGTGTTTACCACCTCGGCCGAGCGCGCCGAGCGGGTCGGTCGGGCCATTCGGGCCGGCATCATCTGGGTCAACACCTTTCTGGTGCGCGACCTCGAGGCACCCTTCGGCGGCGCCGGACTCTCGGGTATCGGCCGCGAAGGTGGCCGGTATGCGCTCGAGTTTCACAGCGACCTCAAGACCCTCATCATCGCCGACGGCACCACAAGCGATCCGTAGCGACAAATGACCGCAAAACTCGGTTAACCCTTTGTTCAACCGGGCCGTAGGGTCGGTAGGTGGCAATTGGAAACCCCATCGAGGCCGATGAGCAGGACTCATCGGGGCATCGAATGGGCCGCCGCGAACTCATCGCGATGTTGTCGGCCATCATGGCCTTTACCGGTATCGGCATCGATGTCATGTTGCCGGCGTTTGACGAGATCCGGCTCGAGTTCGACCTGGGAGCGACGTCGACCGAGACCAGTCGCCTCATCACCGTGTTCTTTCTGGGTCTGGCTTTCGGTCAGCTGTTCTTTGGGCCTCTCGCCGATCGTTTTGGCCGGAAGGCCACGCTGTACATGGGCGCAACGGTCTTTGTGGGTGGGGCCATCGGAGCGGCGCTAGCACCAACGTTCGGCACATTGCTGGTGGCCCGGTTCATCTGGGGCATAGGTTCGGCGGGCGCTCGGGTGGTTGCCACCTCGGTCATCCGCGACCGCTTTGAAGGGGCCGCGATGGCCAGTGCGATGTCGAACATCATGGCGGTGTTCCTTCTGGTGCCGGTGGTTGCGCCGTCGATCGGGGCGGGGATCATCGCGGTGTTGCCCTGGCGGAGTGTGTTCTGGTTCTGCGCGCTGTTTGCCATCGCCGTAGTCATCTGGAGCATGCGGCTGCGCGAAACGCTCGACCCCGCCAACCGACGCGAACTCGACCCGCGCACCATCATCAGCGGCTACATGCAGGTGGCTCGAACTCCGGTTACCTTCGGCTACACCGCTGCGGCCATCTTCATTCAGGCCGCGTTTGTCACCTATGTGGCCAGCATCGAACTGATGGTCTCCAACATCTTCGATCGCGAGAGCCTGTTTCCGTTTGTATTTGGAGGTGTCGGGGCACTGTTTGGCCTGGCGGCGCTGATCAACGGAAGCATCGTGGAGCGGTTGGGAATCGACACGGTGGTCAACCGGGCTCTGGCCGGAATCAGCGCGCTCATCGGCGCGCTCATCATCCTGGTGGCGGTGAGTTCGGGCACGCCCAACTTCTGGCTGTTCATGCTCATCGTTGGCCTTGTTCTCTCGTGCTTCATGTTTCTCATGCCCAACCTGGGCTCGGCGGCCATGCTCCCGCTCGGTGAAATCGCCGGGTCAGGCTCGGCACTCACCGGCGCTGTTCGCATCGCCATCGGAGCTGCCATCGGCGGGTACTTCAGCGAACAGATCGACACCTCGGTCACCCCGTTTGTGGCCGCGATCGCGGTGCTGGTGGCCTGCACGGCAGCGACAGTTTGGCTCACCCGCCAGGGCGGGGTTCGAGGACTTCTGCGGTCATGAACCACCCGGTCAAACATTTGAGCGATTGATCAAAAACCCCTTGCCAAGAGGTTGAGCGAATGCTTAAATACTTGTATGGAAACGCTCAGCACCGTCTGGAACGAAACCGCCGAACCGCGGTCCCGTCAACCCGGATACGGGTTCGCGATCGGGGGCTTGGTTGGCGCGGTCGGAGGTGGGCTTTCGGCATGGTGGCTCAGCCTGGTGATCGGTCTCGGCGCTCTCATTTTCGGCGAGAGCCTTTCCCTGGCCGCTGGAACGGTGCTCTTCTTCGGCTTCTTCGGCGGCATCGTTGGAGCCGTTGTGGGCGCAGCGCTCGGATCGGTTCTTGGACTCTTCCTGGGAACGATGCGCTGGGAACAGGAGGCCTGGTGGCTCGCGGCGATGGTGGCGGCCGTCATTCCGCCGGTGTTTGTTGCCGTCCAGGTGACGGGCGGTGAAGACTTCACTCGGTCGCTGTTCATTGGGGCGGCCGCATGCTCGCTCGGATTCGGCTGGATCGGTTCGTTTGTCGGTCGCCAGTTCGCTCGAATGATCAACATCATCTGAGCCGTGCGTTCTGGGGTGCAGAAGGGCTGAGATGTAGGGTCACCGACCATGGACGCTGTACAACTCGACACCATTGAACCGGGCATCGATCGCATCACGCTGAATCGACCCGACCTTCTCAATGCCATCGATGGCAGCATTATCAATGGCATCGATCAGGCGCTCGACACCATCGCCGAACGCGGCGAAACCCGGGCGATCATCCTCACCGGCGCGGGGCGCGGATTCTGCGCCGGCGCCGACTTGAGCGGAACGGGCGAGCAGTGGACCGCTCCGGCCCACAGTCGCTTGAAAACCTCCTATGACGGTCAGGTTCGGCTCACCGAGGTGCTTCTGCGGATCTATGAGTTTCCCCAACCGGTAATCGCCGCGGTCAATGGCGTGGCAGTCGGGGGTGGCCTGTCCTTTGCCCTGCATAGCGACATTCGGGTGGCCAGCGAGAAGGCTCGCTTTGGCTCGGCGTTCATCAAGGCAGGTTTGTCATCGATGGACATGGGCACCAGTTACCTGCTGCCCCACATCGTGGGTGCCGGTCGGGCACGCGAACTCATGCTTACCGGTCGCATCATCGACAGCGCCGAAGCCGACCGGCTCGGCCTGGTGCACCAGGTGGTGCCTCACGATGATCTCATCGACGCGGCGGTGGCGGTGGCCCGCCAGATTGTTGAGAACAATGAGTTCGGTGTGTGGCAGACCAAGATCGGTCTCAACGCCGCACTCGATGCGCCAAGCCTTCGTCACGCGATGGAAATAGAGAACCGCACCCAGATCCTGGGAACGATGACCGGCAACATGGACGAAGCCGGAAAGGCGCTGCGCGAGAAGCGTCCGCCCCAGTGGCAACGTCTCTAGCGTGTAGTCGGGTACGGGGGTCAGGTCGGCAAGTTGGGACGAGCTGCCGGTGCCTGACCGCCGTACCCTTTCGCCCATTGCGGGACGACCTGTGCTTTGGGGCGAGCCAAGTCGAGCCGACTATATCTGACGAGTGCCATATGAACTGTCGGACAACCGACAGTTTTGAACAGGTTTTTTCCTGAATGATTAAACGAGCGTGCTTTGAGTGTTTCTTGGGTTATTTGGTTCCGAAAAGAACGTCGTCGGGAATGGTCGAAAGGTCGGTCACCACGGTCTCGCCGCTGCTGAACACCTCGTCGAGGAACCGCAGGGCAAAGGTATTGGTGAGTTCCTGGGCCCGCTCGATGGGCATGTCGTCGGGCTGACAGCCGGCCTCGGCGAAGTCGTCGATGGTGCTGGTGATGATGTCGGGCACTGCGTCGAGCGTGGGTAGGAAATCCTGGTAGTCGCACACGTCGGTGAAGGTCTGGTGTTCGGCGGCCACCAACTCCACCCGGTACGAAGGCGATGCGGTGCTGAGTTCCCATGGACGGTCGACGTTGGGGTCAACCGGGGTGGTTGCGTCGTCGGTGCCAACGATGATCATGGTGGGAACCGAGATGCTGGCCAGTCGTTCATCGCTCAGCAGCCCGTTGCCGGTGGCCGGCGCCAACGCGATGATGGCATCGACCCGGTCGTCGGGCTCGATGTTGCCGGCTGGATTGTCGTGGCCGACCACCATCGCGTAGGCCGTGTAGCCGCCGAAAGAGTGGCCGGTGACCGCGATGCGCTCGGCGTCGATGGCCGGGGTGAACGCACCAGCCGCGCTGGCTGGGTCGAGTACGGCATCGAGGAGATTGCTGATGTCATTTGGTCGATTGAAGGCAATGACGTCGGGGTCATCGGCGTTGCCGGCGATCAGTTCGAGCGAGGTGTTGCCGGTGTGGTCGGGCGCAACCACCACGTAACCGTGGCTGGCGATGGTCTCGGTGTAGTTGGAGTGGATGTAGCGAAGTCCGCCGCTGCCGTGGCTGTACACCACCAGCGGGAACGGTCCGTCGGTGGCGATCGAGTCGGCGGTTGCCACGATCGCGTCGGGCGACTCATAGAAGGTGCCAGGCAGCAGGGTGTATTGCTGGGGGTCGCCGGTGGTTCCTTCGGCCAGGGGGAACCAAACGTCGACGGTGAGCGGGCGTTCGGTGTCGGCATCGATCGTGACGGTGGCGACGCCTACTGAGAACGGACCGGCTCCCAGCAGGTCGAGCTCGGGCGGCGGGGCGGTGGTGGTGGGTGCCGACGTTGGAGGAGGCTCGGTAGTCGGTGGCGCGGTAGTCGGTGGCGCGGTAGTTGTGGGCGGCGCCATGGTTGTCTCGGGAGGGGAACCGGTGGTGGTTGGTGCTGTCTCAGGCGTGTCGGTCGACGCTGTGCTGTCGGTGGCGTCGACTGGGTCAGAGCCCCCACACGCCGCTGCCAGCAGGGCAAGCGCAACGAGCGTCGCGATAAGTGGATGGCGTCTGCGGTACCGGGACGAGGCGAAAGACACTGAGGTGAAAGACACCGAGCTGGAAGACACTGAGCTGGAAGACACTGAGCTGGAAGACA
>CAZGVQ010000017.1:0-5250 GCA_964529355.1 uncultured Acidimicrobiales bacterium | reverse complement strand
GAGCTGGAAGACACTGAGCTGGAAGACACTGAGCTGGAAGACATAGGAGGAACAATGCCACGGACAGAACCAGAAGGTAGCGCCAGCAGGGTCGGTAGGATTTGTTGGTGCAAGCTGTTCGGATAGTCCTGGTGGCGGTGCTGCTCATTGCCGCGGGTTGCAGTGGTGCAAACCGAGCCAGCTCTGACACGGTCGCAGCTCCGGAGACGTCGGCGACTCCAACCACCACGGTTGCCACCGCAAGCACTGCAGCACCAGTGACGGTTTCGCCGGCAACCACTGAGGCAGCGCCCGCCACTCTTCCCACCGAAACCACCGCACCTGCGGCACCGACCACCACCGAGGCCAGCCCGGAGTGCACCAGGGTCACCGACTTCGCAACCGACGCCGAGCAGCAGTCATGGCGGGTAACGCTCGACGGGGTGATGGGCGGCCGATCGAGTGGTGAGGTGGCGTTTGGCGAATCCACCATGATCTTCACCGGAGAGATCGTCACCGAGGGTGGCGGCTTCTCGTTGCTGCGCACCCCGCTCGATTTCGACGCGTTGGCCGACGGGTCGTTCCTGACGGTGCGGGCCCGTACCGATGGTCGACGATACGAGATGGTGTTCAAGGACAGCCTTGCTGGACGACCCGGGCAACTCTTCCACGAGGCCGATGTGCCATTTGTCGACACGGCCGACTGGCAGGAAGTGCCGGTGCAACTCTCCGACCTTCGCCCCACCTCTAATGGCCGCCCGGTGCAGGTGGACGATTTCGACAAGGATGCAGCCACCGAGATGGGCGTGATCCTCAAGGACGGCGTCGACGGCGCATTCCGCATCGAGGTCGACTGGGTCGATATCTGCTCGTGAGTGAGCGGTAACGCCCTATGAGGGAGGCAGAAAACGTCCTCATGGTATGCCACGCTCGAAGGTCTGTCGGTTGTCAGCACCGACGGAGCGGGCCGCGTCGACCTCATTGCGTCGCGCGCGCTTCGGTTCGTCGCTGGTTAGAGCCGCTACTTCGTATGGCTGAGCACCGTGCGGTACCCTCGCTAAGCGGGACTAGAGAGGTGAGGGAAGCGCGTGGGTAGTAGAGCTTTTGCGGTATTGATTACGTTCTGTCTTTTGGTGGCAGCGTGCGGCGGAAGTAGCGAACCAGGGGCGGCATCCGAAACCGAGACGGCTGAGTCCGAAGAGGAAGCCGCGGCTACCACTGCGGCGCCTCCGGCGACTCCTGCGCCCGCCACCACCGTGAGCCCGGTACCCACCAGCTTCGCCGATGTGCAGCCAGCCGTGGTGCAGATCGTGGCGCAGGGAACCTTCCGTGATCCCGAGATTGGCTTGTCGAACGGGTCGGGTAGCGGCTCGGGCTTCATCATCAGCCCTGACGGTCTGGCGGTTACCAACAACCATGTGGTGGCTGGTGCAGCCACGCTCGAGGTGTTTGTGGGCGGCGCCAGCGAGGGCCTCAACGCGACCATCCTGGGTGTGTCGGAGTGCAACGACCTGGCGCTCATCGACATCAACGAATCTGAACCGCTGCCGTATCTCGAGTGGTTCGAAGGCGACATCAGTGCGGGTCTCGACGTGTACGCCGCCGGGTTCCCGCTGGGCGATCCCGAGTTCACTCTCACCCGCGGCATCGTGTCGAAGGCCCGGGCCGGCGGTGACCTTACCGGTACCTCTTCGATCGATCACACCATCGAGCACGACGCCAACATTCAGCCCGGCAACTCGGGCGGACCGCTGGTATCGGACGACGGTCGGATTGTTGGCGTGAACTACGCCGGGGGCGCGGTCGCCGGCACGACCGCCCAGTTCTTCGCCATCGCATCCGACCTTGCGCTGCCGGTTGTCGACACGCTGCGCGACGGTGATTTCGAGACCCTGGGTATCAACGGCTGGGCCGTAAACGATGCCGAGGCCGGTATCTCCGGTATTTGGGTGGCTGGCGTCTCGGCCGGTTCGCCCGCATCGGCCACCGGCATTCTGCCCGGCGACATCGTGACCAGCATGAACGGCTTGCCGGTGGGCACCGATGGCACCATGCGCGACTACTGCGATGTCATCCGCACGGCGGGCGACAACCCCATGTCGGTCGAGGTTCTGCGTTTCGATACCTCCGAGGTGCTTCGGGGCGAACTCAACGGCGATCTTCAGCTTGAGACCTCGTTCTCGTTCGCCGATGAGGTTGTGCAGGAGTCCGAGGTGGGCACCGTCGCTTCGGCCAGCTACGTCGGCTATCAGGTGGTTGTCGACGACCAGCAGCAGATTCAGGTCGAAGTGCCGTTGGAGTGGTCCGATATCGAGACCGAGCCCTTTATCGACGATCGGGGCGTTGCTTTTGCGTCGCTTCGGGCGTCGCCGAGTCTTTCGGACTTCGATGACACCGGTGACGCTCCTGGGCTTTGGTTCCTGAAGTTTGATCAGTTCCTGCCTGCGTCCACCGTGCTCACGAGCGTGACTGAGGAGTTCGACGATCGATGTGTCGACAACGGCAGAGAGGACTTCGAGGACGCGCTCTTCAGCGGACAGTTCCAGGTGCTGTCGGAGTGCGATGGCAAGGACAACGCAATTTTGGTGCTGGTCCTAGCGCCGCCCGATGAGTCGTTCACCTTCACCATCATCATGCAGCTGGTTACCGAGGCCGATCTCGAAGCGCTCGACGTGGTGTTCGATACGTTCCGCATTCTGTAGGTCGCCGCGCTGGTCGGGCGCCACAGTTCACCTTTTGTTCACTGCGCCTCGTCTCTGGTCGCGTCGATGAGCCAATTAGCTTGTCGCGATGACGCGAAGAATCGGTATCAACGGCTTCGGACGTATTGGACGTCTGGTGGTCCGGGGGCTGCAAAGCCATCCCGACCTGCAGCTGGTGCATGTCAATGAGCTGAAGGGTGACGTTTCCACCGCGGCGCATCTGCTGGAGTTCGACACGGTGCACGGCCGCTATGACGGCACGGTTTCGGTGGACGGGGACTCGATGGTCATCGATGGCCAGACCGTCACCTACTCCTCGCACGACACACCGGGGGCCGTCGACTGGGTCGGCGCCGGTGTCGATGGCGGTGGGGTGGACATCGTGTTGGAGTGCAGCGGCGAGTTCAGAACGGCCGAGAACCTTGCGCCGTACTTCGATCAGGTGGCCAAGGTCATCGTGGCGGCACCGGTGAAGAGCGAAGGCGTGCTCAACATCGTGATGGGCTGCAACGACGATCTCTATGATCCGGCCACTGATCATCTGGTGACGGCGGCGTCGTGTACCACCAACTGTCTCGCTCCGGTGGTGAAGGTGATGCACGAGGAGTTCGGCATCGTGCGCGGCGCCATCACCACGATTCACGATGTCACCAACACCCAGGTTGTTGTCGACGCACCTCATGCGGATCTTCGGAGGGCCCGGTCGGCGTTGAACTCGCTCATCCCCACCAGCACCGGCTCCGCCACTGCGATCACCATGATCTACCCCGAGCTCCGGGGGAAGCTCAACGGCGTGGCGGTGCGGGTGCCGCTGCTCAACGCTTCGCTCACCGACGCGGTCTTCACGCTCAGCCGCGACGTGACCGCCGAAGAGGTGAACGAGAAACTTCAGGCCGCAGCCGACGGACCGCTGGAGGGAATCCTGGGGTTCGAGACCCGGCCGCTGGTGTCGGCCGATTACACCAACGACACCCGTTCGGGCATCGTCGATGGCCCCTCGACCATGGTGATCGACGATCGCATGGTGAAGGTGCTCATCTGGTACGACAACGAGTACGGCTACGCCTTCCGTATGGCCGACCTGGCCGCCAAGGTGGCTGAAGGAATGGCCGGCTGAGCAACGTCGCTCGACCGAAGTTGGCCCTCCGCGGTACGTTTTCCCAACCGAGTGCCTGGCTACCGGGCACCACCTAGGGGGAATCGTGACCACACAAGCAATCGATGCGCTGCGCGCTATCCATGAACAAATGCGTGCGCTGGCCGGGCAGCTGACCGACGAACAGTGGGCATCGCCCAGCGGCTGTGAAGGCTGGCGGGTGCAGGATGTGTTCGCCCACGTGACATCGAACATGAAAGAGACCGTCGACCCGTCGCCGCCGCCCGAGGAGCCCGTGGAGATGAAGGCCGAGGAGGCCATGGACGCCCTGGTGCAGCCTCGACTCGATTGGTCACCCGAGCAGTTGTTGGCCGAGTACGACGCGAACGCCGAGGGTTGGCTGGGTGCCATGGCAGCGATGCAGGAAGAACCAACCGCCTCCACCGTTGCGCCCCTTGCCGACCTTGGTTCGCACCCGCTCAACATGGTGGCCAACGCCTTTGCCTTCGACCACTACTGCCACTTGTGGATCGACATGGCCGACCTGGCGGCCGACCTGCCGCCCGCCACCGACGACATGGTGCGCCCCGGCATCGACTGGATGATCGCCGGCATGCCGCAAATGCAACCATCGGAACTCGCCCAGGCCGTGGGCCAGAAGCTGGTGCTGGACCTCACCGGACCCGGCGGAGGCCAATGGGTGATCGAGCCGGGCGCCGACATGATCAACGTGACCGAGGGCGATGCTGGCGCCGACGATGCGGCGGCCACCATTCGTTCGTCGGCTCATGACTTCGTCAGCTGGGGCACCAAGCGGTCCGATTGGCGCGGCGCCTGCCAGATCGAGGGCGACGAGGCAGCAGCCACGCCGTTCCTCGACACCGTCAACATCATCTAGCCAGCGCTGCTCGCACCGAATGAGATCGGGTACCGCGTGTTCCCGATCACCGCGTTCTTGTTTGACCGTGCGAAACCATCGAGTCGAACCATAAGGAAGCAGCCCGAGTCGTCCTGGCCGCAGTCATAGGTCTGCCCGTTTCGTTCGAAGAGCTTCTCGGGCGTAAAGGTAAGGGTGACAGGCGCGAGCTCACCGGTGGTTGTTCCCTTGGCGGTCTTCTGGGTCATTTTTCGACACCGTGCGGTGCCGTTGGCGTGAAGGGCACACTGAAACACTTGTACGCGAACCCGAGTTGAGGTGTCGACCACTATGTCCATCGGCTCGTCGCTCGTGAGGTCGGTTGTGTCGCCAATGGTGATCTCGTGGTCGGGTACTGGTGACGTTTGTGGTGTTTCGAAAACCAGTGGTGTGCCGAGTAGTTGACCCGTCACGACGAGATCGCAGACGCCGGCGGTCGCGGCACAGTCCACCAGCTCTCCGGCACGATCCAGCAGCGTGCGCCGCGGCCGAACCGTCGAGATGCCTCCGTAGGTCTGCTGGCCGACCACCACACAGCCGCTTCGGTTATCCAGGGT
>CAZGVQ010000016.1:0-17032 GCA_964529355.1 uncultured Acidimicrobiales bacterium | reverse complement strand
TCGGCGACCTGGCCGACGAGTGGAGCGATTCGGAGATGATCGACAACTTCGACTACACGATCTTTCCAAACTTCCACCCCTGGGGATCCTTCAACCGGATCGTCTACCGGTTCCGCCCCAACGGCGATGACCATCGGAGCTCCATCATGGAGGTCCTGTTGCTGTCACCGTTCTCGGGGGAGCGTCCGGCGCCCGCTCCGGTGCATTGGCTCGGCCCCGACGAGTCATTCACCGACGCCCCCGAGCTCGGCATGCTCGGGAAGATCTTCAACCAGGACCTCTCCAACATGAGCAAGGTCCAAAAGGGGCTCGAGACCTCGAAGAAGGGTGCCGTCACAATGTCGGACTACATGGAGTCGAAGGTGCGCTGGATCCACCACCAGCTCGACGTTTGGATCGAGAGCGGCGAGCAAGCCGCCACCGGCGAGAGCGAAGTCGGGGTCGAACTGTGAAGGGATTGCAATGAAGGCAGGATTGCAATGAAGGGAATCGTGCACCCCATGACCGGCGCCCTGTACGAACAGGACGGCGAAGGGAACGTCCGCGTGGCAATGGAGGACGGACGCGTGGGGACCTACACGCCCGCCGGCCGTCGGGTCTCCGGTGACAAGATCGACGTCGACATCCATCTGGCGGGCTGGGTCGGCGGTCCCAAGGTGAAACACCACAGGCTGGAGCACTGACCAATGACGAACACAACACCCGAGATGGTGAAGTACGAGGAGGTCAGCGACGGGCGAATTGCGGTCATCACGCTCGACCGGCCCGAGGCTCGCAACGCGCAGAACAAGCAGATGACCTACGAGCTCAACGACGCCTTCACCCGCGCCGCCCGCGCCGACAGCGTGAAGTGCATCGTGCTCGCCGCGAACGGTCCACACTTCTCAGCCGGCCATGACCTGAAGGGCCCGGGCGTGTACGACGCCGACCCCGTCTGGGTCGGGGGCTCGACCGGTCGCGGAGGGTCCGAAGGCTTGATGGCCTACGAGGAGGAGATGTACCTCCACATGTGTCGGCGCTGGCACGACATCCCCAAACCCACCATCGCCGCGGTCCAGGGCCGGGTCATCGCCGGTGGCCTCATGCTGATGTGGGTGTGTGACCTCATCATCGCTGCCGACGACGCGAGCTTCCAGGACCTGACCGTCAGCCATGGTGTCAACGGCGTCGAGTGGTTCTGTCATCCCTGGGAGTTGGGCATCCGCAAGGCCAAGGAACTGCTGTTCACCGGCGACGCGATCGATGCCGAGGAGGCGCACCGGCTCGGGATGGTCAACCACGTCGTTCCCCGCGACGACTTGGACGAGTTCACCCTGGCGATGGCCGGTCGCATCGTCGACAAACCGTCGTTCGCGCTCAAGCTCGCCAAGCTCGCCGTGAATCAGACCCTCGATGCCCAGGGCTTCCAGGTCGCTCAGCAGCAGGCGTTCGGCCTACAACACGTCGGTCACGCTCACACCCGGGGCGAACACATGCGCGAGACCGGCACCGACATCTTTGCCGGCGACGACCGAGGCCCCCGGCCCTTCACCGAGCCCAACGGCTGACCGGAGTAGAGGGTCAGCCAGGGTCGACGAGCGCACCGCCGTCGACGCCGATCACCTGCGCGGTCACGTAGCCGGCTTCGGGTGCCGCCAGCCAACGGACGCAGTCGGCGACGTCGGCCGGGCGACCCCCGCGCTTAACCAGCGTGCGCTCGATGAAGCCGGCCCGACGCTCATCGCTGAGCCGGCCGCCGAACAGTTCGGTGTGGTCGATGAACCCGGGCGTGACCGTATTGCAGGTCACCCCGTGAGGTCCGAGCTCGACCGCCAGGTCATACATCCACCCGTGCAGGGCGGCCTTGGCTGCACCGTACGGGCCACCGCCGGCGCCCGTGGCAGCGGCGGAGCTGACAAAGATGATTCGTCCGGTGTTGGAGAGGTGGGGGCGGAGGCCTTCGACGAGGAGCACCGCCGGCATGGTGTTGCCGCCGATGGCGTCCATCCAGGCCTGGTGATGTGACGCGAGGCCCTGATCGGGCCGGGCGGCGCCGCGGCCGGCGTTGGCCACGACGACGTCGACGCGACCGCCGAGATCGTGGGCGACGCCGGGGAGTGTCTGCTCGACGTCGTCGGGCTCGGACAGGTCGACGGCGTGGGTGTGCACGATGCCGAGGTGGGCCAGCGACGTCGCTGTTTCGGCGAGTACCTCGGCGCGGCGCCCCAACAGCGCCAGCTGGTAACCGTCGTGCAGGAGCGTCTCAGCGATGGCTCTGCCGATACCGGTGCCGCCGCCCGACAGCACCGCGGTGCGTGGACCCGGGGTGCTCACTCGACGTCAGCTCCTCGTTCGGTGAGGGTGGCGATGGTGCGACGGAATCCGTTCACGGCGGCACGGTGAAGCTGGGGCTCGGCGGACACCTCGATGAGGCCGACCGTCAGGGTTTCGAGCATGGCGAGGATCTCGTCGCGGCGATCCGGCGACAGCTCGCCGTTGGCGATGCCAAGATCGATCATCTCGTCGAACAAAAGCCGGCGCTGGTGGGCCAGGGTCTGACCGAGAGGAGCGAGCTCGTCGTGGCGGGCCGTGTCGGAGCGGGCGGCGGCCTGAAACCGGGCCGCTTCGGGGACTTTGGCGTTCATCGAGACGAACGCCTCAAGCAGTTGGTCCAGGCGGGCGGCGAAGGTTTCGGTGTCGCTGATCGCCGGCAGGATCGTGCCGGCGTAGTTCTCGAGTTGTACGTCGGCGTGGACGGCAACGTAGAGATCGGCCTTTGAAGCGAAGTAGTTGTAGAGCGCGGAGGGAGCGAGTCCGGTTCGTTCGGCGAGGAGCCGGTATGTCGTTGCTGCGTAGCCGAGGTCGGCGAAGGCGGTGCGAGCGGCGGCCAGGATCCGGGAGCGGGTCGCGTCGCCATCGGCGTCGACCGGGCGGCCACGCTTTGCCGGGGTCATCGGGCCGCGGACGATCGGGTTGGAGTCATGCGCTGAACGATACCGCTAACTGAACGGGTGTTCATTTCAGTGCCTGGTGCCACTAGGGTCGCTGCCGTGAGCACCGTCGACCTTGCCAACTACGACCCGATGGATCGCGAGATCCAGCAGTGCCCGTTCGACCACTACGCCGCGTTGCGCGACCACGGGCCGGTCTTCCATCACGAGCCCACCGGGATGTACTTCGTGGCTCGTCACGACGTGGTCAACCAGATCCTCCGCGACACCACCACCTTTTCGTCGGTGGGCTCCAACGTGAAGACGGCGGCGTCGAGCGACGTCATGGAACAGGTCGCTGCGATCATGGCCGAGGGCTGGCCTCGGGCCGAGACGATGCTGACCGTCGACCCGCCCCGCCACACGAGATACCGAAAGCTCGTGGCTCGAACCTTCTCGGCTCGTCGTATCGCGACGCTCGAGGACACCGTGCGACAGATCGCCATCGACTTGATCGATGCGTTCCCCGACAACGGCCCGATCGACTTTCACACCGACTTCGCGGTGTCGCTGCCGGTGCGAGTCATCCACCACGCCCTCAACATGTCGCCCGACACGGTCGACCACATCAAGGTCTGGTCCGACGCAGCCAACATCGCGCTGGGAGCGAGTCCGCCCGACGAGGCGCGTCTCGATGCAGCACGGTCCCAGGTCGAGGCGCAGCGATACTGGTACGAGGAGTATCAGGACCGGCTGACCACGCCGCGCGACGACATCCTGTCCGATCTGACACATGCCGACTTCGACGATCCGGACAGCCCCGACACCGAGACCCGCAAGCTCGAGTTCCCCGAGGTCTACAGCATCATCAAGCAACTCATGGTGGCGGGGAACGAGACCACGACCAAGTTCCTCAACGAGACCATGCGGATGCTGATCGAACGACCCGATGTGTGGGCAGAGCTCGCGGCCGATCCCGCGGCGCGCATCCATGGCCTCGTCGAGGAGGGTCTGCGGCTCTCGTCACCGAACCAGGGCCTGTTCCGATATGTCACCGCCGACACCGAACTCGACGGTGTGCCCATCCCGGCGGGCTCGACCCTGTGGGTGATGTTCGCCGCAGCGAACCGCGACGCCGCGGTCTTCGCCGACGCCGAGTCGTTCGACCTGTCGCGAGACAACGTCAAGGAACACCTGGCGTTCGGCAAGGGCCACCACTTCTGCATCGGTGCGCCACTGTCACGACTCGAAGGCAAGGTCGCGTTCGAGGAGCTGGCGAAGCGGATCGAGCTGCCGAGCTTCGCACCCCACCACGTGTTTGAGTACGAGCCCAGCTTCATCATGCGGGGTCTGGCCCGACTAGACCTCCACGTGATCAAGCGACCCCAACGACAGGAGCCCTGAACCATGCCCACCACACCAGCTGCCGAGGACCGCACTCAAGTTCCGGGCCGGTTTCAGACACGAAAAGTATGTCCGCCCCCACGACCTGCGAAGGTTCTTCATCACTCAGCTGCTCCGGGACGACGTCGACGTCTTCACCGTGTCTCGGCTGGTGGAGCATGCGAACCCTTCGACCACGGCGAAGGTTGGCGTTGTCAGCCGCGACCCGCTGCAAACATTGGGATCGCGACTACTCGATGCGCAGACCGCTGATCGCCCGGCTGATGACCAGCTGCTGGATCTGCTCGGTGCCTTCGAAGATGTCGTGGATCTTGGCATCGCGGTGCCAGCGCTCGACCGGGTACTCGCGGGTGTAGCCGTAGCCGCCCAGAATCTGGATGGCCCGTTCGGTGACCCAGGTGGCGGTGCGAGCGGCCTTCAGCTTGGCCATGGAGCCCTCGGCATTCTTGAACTTGCCGTTGCGGCCGAGCCAAGCAGCGCGCTGAATGAGCAGGCGTGATGCGTCGATCTCGGTGGCCATGTCGGCGAGCATGAACGCAATGCTCTGGTTCATGATGATCGGCCGGCCAAAGGCGTGGCGCTCCTTGGCGTACTCAAGCGAGTATTCGTAGGCGGCACGAGCGACACCGAGCGCCTGGGCGCCGACGGCGGGACGGGTTGCCTCGAAGGTCTGCATGGCAGCCTGAGCATTTCCCTTCTTGCCTTCGCGAACCCGGGCGAGGCGTTCGTCGAGCTTCTCTTTGCCACCGAGCAGGCAGTTGCCGGGGACCCGGACTTCGTCGAGCACGACCTCGGCGGTGTGGCTGGCCCGGATGCCGTGCTTCTTGTACTTCTGACCCTGGCTGAGGCCCTTGGTGTTGGGCGGAACGATGAAACTCGCATGGCCCTTCGAGCCGAGCTTCGGATCGACCACGCCGACCACCACGTGAATATCGGCCATGCCGCCGTTGGTGATCCACGCCTTGGTGCCATTGAGCACCCATTCGTCGGAGGCTTCGTCGTACTTGGCCGACAAGCGGTAGCCGCCCACGTCGGATCCGGCGTCGGGTTCGCTGGCTGCGAAGGCGCCGGTCTTGATGTCATCGGCGGTGCCGTAGCACTGGGGAACCCACTCCATGACCTGTTCGGAGGTACCTGAGGCGGCGATACCTGCGGCAGCCAACCCGGAGCCCATGATGGCCATGCCGATACCGGCATCGGCCCAGAACAGCTCCTCGATTGCGGTGACCATGGAAAGACCGCTCGGATCATTCATCATCATCTCGGCCATGAACTCCCAGCTGTAGAGGCCGATTTTTGCGGCTTCCTCAACGATGGGCCACGGAAACTCTTCCTTTTCGTCCCACTCTTCGGCGGCGGGACGGATGACGTCGACGCCAAACTCGTGGATCCACTTCTGGAGTTGGAGTTGGTCTTCGTTGAGTTCGAGCGAGAATTCAGCCACGGCGAGTTTTCCTTTTGAAACGAATCTATG
Organism: uncultured Acidimicrobiales bacterium; assembly: GCA_964529355.1. Classification (GTDB taxonomy): domain Bacteria; phylum Actinomycetota; class Acidimicrobiia; order Acidimicrobiales; family SHLQ01; genus CALLQB01. The sequence continues at coordinate 11,245 of CAZGVQ010000016.1, read as the reverse complement.
AAGTTCAATCGGCTACGAATGCGGTATCTCGCAGCATTGCTCCGAGGATTTCCCCCGGGACTTTCTCGGGGTTCCTAGAAATTGCTGGAGACCATAAGAGGTTACTAGTGAGTAACTTACCGAAGTATTGCAGAAATGCAAGCCTTACGTTCGCCCATGAATTCAACCCCACCTCTCTCAAGCCGATTGAACACCATGGCTTTACCGGCTCCGCTTCGCTCTCCCGGACGCGCGACCCTTCTTCTCCTCATTCTTCTCACCGTCACTGCGGCGATCAGCGGGCTCGCGTACAAGTTCCTTCTCGGCGACCTGTCCGACCTCTGGGCGCTGCTCGTCACCGGCCTGCTCGTCGTTACCGTCGGCGGCACGCTCGTCACCCGGTTCATCGCCTGGCCACTCGCCTCTCGCCGGGTCGAGCTCTTCGACACCACCCAGGACTCGCAAACCGCGCTGAGTCACGACCAGGCGTTTCGGCAGCAGTTTGCCCAACTCGATGCGGATCTCGCGGCAGCCACCAACGAGTCAAAGGTCATCGAGGTGCTGGTCGCACAGCTTGGCTCACTCGGGGTTTCTGATCTCGTTGAACTCCACGTCATCAACGCTCACGACGACACGCTCGACTTCGTGGCAGCCAATCGGCCAGTGGTACTCCCCCACCAGCCAGCCTCGCCGTGGGACTGCAAAGCTGCGGTGGCCAGCCAGAGCATCGTCACCAACAGCACCGGCGACGCGGACACTTGCGCCCATCTGGCGTCGCGGGTCGCGGTGCCGGTCTCGGCGGTATCGGTTCCGCTCACCGCGCAAGGCGGGATCCTCGGCGTGCTACACGCGACCGGACCCGAGGGAGAACCCCCTACCCCCACCGCGGTCATCATTCTTGAAGCATTCGCCTCCCGAGCCGCCCTCAATATCGCGCTCCAACGCTCGGCAGCCGAGGCATGGCGCCCGCACATCGATCCGGTCACCTCGCTCCCCACCGACGACGACGTTGCCGTAGTTGCGGGCCGTGCCCTGGCCGAGCGGCGCACCCAGGCGGTTGGCTGGCTCAGCATCGATAACCTTGCCCAGCTCGAAGCTGGCGGCTCGGCGACCACACAATCCTCAAAGCGACTCCTCGCCAGTCTGCTGCTCAGCCTGCTTCCGGTCGGCTCGGCGGTGGGCTCCCGGGTCGATGGCGAGTTCCTTTTCGCGGTCGAAACCGAAAACTCCGAAGCCAGCTTCGCCGACGTGGTGGCCAGGCTCGAACACATTCGAGCCGCGGTGGCCCAGCGCAGCGGCACCGGCGGTCCAGGAGTACCCGACGTGACCGTGAGCATCGGCGTGGTTCCGTCCACTCGCGCCCGCACAACGGTCGATTTGCTGGCCCAGGCTCGGGCGGCGCTCGACCATGCACGAAAGAGCGGCGGCAACAAGGTGATCCGGCCGGGGGGAAACCCGTCATAAGGCGCGTCGGGGATGGCTACCCTGCAGTGCAATGAATGCTCCCGCCGAACTCACCAAGATGTACTCCCCCGCCGAGGCCGAACGCGATGTTCGTGCCCGCTGGGAGGCCGCCAACGCGTTCGCGGTGGAGCCGACCACGAGTCCCGAAGACCCCACGTACTCCATCGTCATCCCTCCACCCAACGTCACCGCGGCGCTGCACCTGGGCCACGCACTCAACAACACGCTTCAAGATGTGTTGACCCGCTATCACCGCATGCGCGGCGATCGCACGCTGTGGATGCCGGGCACCGACCACGCCGGCATCGCGACCCAGACCGTCGTCGAGAAGCGCCTGCTCTCCCAAGGGATCAAACGACTCGAGATGGGCCGCGAGGCGTTCGTCGAGAAAACCCAGGAGTGGAAGGACGAGTACGAGGGAGTCATCCTCGAACAACTCAAGGCTCTCGGAGCCAGCTGCGACTACAACCGCACCCGCTTCACCATGGACGACGTTTGCGCGACCGCGGTTCGTCACGCCTTCTTCCTTCTCTTTCAGGACGGCCTGATCTACCGCGGCAAACGACTGGTCAACTGGGACCCGGTAACCCGCACCGCGCTCGCCGACGACGAGGTCGAGATGGAAGAGGTCGAGGGCCACATGTGGTACCTCAACTATCCGTTGGCCGACGGGTCCGGCCATGTCACGGTTGCCACCACGCGGCCCGAAACGATGCTCGGCGACACCGCCGTCGCCGTGAACCCAAACGACCCCCTGGCCGAAACGGTTCGGGGCAAAGAGGTGCTGCTGCCCATCGTCGGGCGGACGATTCCCATTGTCGAGGACGACTACGTGGTCATGGCCGACCCCGAGGGCGACGCCAAAGCGCGTATTGCCAGTGGTTTCCTCAAGGTGACGCCAGCCCATGACCCCAATGACTGGGAGATCGGCCTTCGCCACGACCTGCCCATCATCAACGTCATGGGACCCGACGGCGGCATCACCGATAAGTACGGCTGGGACGACGTCAGCGACGACGCCCGGGCCTTTGTCGGCCTGAGCCGCGAAGACGCTCGAACCGCGATCGTCGAATGGTTCGAATCCAACGACCTGCTCGACAAGGTCATCGACTACTCCCCCTCCGTCGGCCACAGCTACCGCAGCCACGTGCCGATCGAGCCGTGGCTTTCCGACCAGTGGTACGTGGCCGTTACCGACGACAAGCTTCGTGGTTCGGCGCTGCGCGCCCAGGTCGCCGACCAGGCGGGCGATGTTCCGGAGGGAGTGGCCCCACCCTCCGGCGGGACCGGCGACTCCGGCCTGCGTTTTCATCCGCCACGGTACGCCCGCACCTTTCACTCGTGGCACGAGAACATCCGCGACTGGTGCATCAGCCGCCAGCTCTGGTGGGGTCACCAGATTCCGGTGTGGAATCGCACCACCGCGTTGGCCGACGCCAGCCCCGAGGTGGCCACCGCACTCGCCGGTTCGCCGGTCGATTCGGCCCAACCGGTCGACAGCCCCTGGGTTGCCGCAGGCGCCGCGCACCTGGCCCGCCTGGTCACCGACGACGAGGTGGAAGAGAGCATCTGCATTCCCCCGGCCAGCTCGCTTTCCCGGCTCGATCGCGCGGACCAGGCGATGGACGAACCCCAGCTCGTCACGGCTGTCGAAGCCGATGGTTTCGTTCGCGACCCCGACGTACTCGACACGTGGTTCTCTTCAGGGCTCTGGCCGATGTCGACCATGGGGTGGCCCTGGCCCCAGGATTTCCCCGACACGGTCGGCCTGCTCGATTCGTTCAACCCCACGTCGCTGCTCACCACCGCCCGCGAGATCATCACGTTGTGGGTGAGCCGCATGGTGATGTTCAACCGCTACTTCATGGACGGCCAACTTCCCTTCGACGACGTGTTCATCCACGCCATGATTCAGGACGGCCATGGACAGAAGATGTCGAAGAGCCTCGGCAATGGCGTGGACCCGCGCGACATCATTCACACCCATGGCGCCGATGCCATGCGATTCAGCCTCACCCAGATGACCACCGACACCCAGGATCTGCGGATGCCGGTCGACATGATCTGCCCGCACAGCGGCGACGTGTTCACCCCCGAGTTCATCACCACCAGCGCAGGTCATACCGTGGCCGCCCCCACCCAGACCTCGCCCGCTGACAACAGCTGCACCATGGTGAGCAACTACGGCGTGGCCACCGGCCAGGTGGAGCCATCCGACGAACAACCGTTGGCCCGCAACACCTCACCCAAATTCGATGTGGGCAGGAACTTTGCCAACAAGGTCTGGAACGCCACCCGCTTCGCGCTCGGCAGCCTCGATGGCGGCAACGCGCAAAACGACAACGCCGCCATCGTGGTGAACATTGCCGACGCACCGTTCGTCGACCGGTGGATCGTGTCGCGGTTGGCCGAAACCACGGCCACCATCAACCATGCGCTCGAGAACTACCAGTTCAACGTGTACGCCGACACGCTCTATCACTTCGTCTGGGACGACTTCTGCGACAACTACCTCGAAGCAATCAAGCCCACCGTGCGCGACACCCCGGGCCAACAAGTGGTGCTCGGAGCGGTACTCGACGCGGTTCTTCGGCTCATGCATCCGGTATGTCCGTTCGTCACCGAGGCGCTCTGGGCCAATGTGATCACGGCCCGCTCGGGCGACGTCGAAGGCCTCGAGCTCGGCAGCCCCGTCGCCGGCACCGACCTCCTCGTCAACGCAGCGTGGCCGGTGCTCGACGCCGAACTCATCGACACCAACGCTGCCCAAACCTTCGCCCGGGCCCACGAACTGGCCACCGACATCCGCCGTCTTCGGGCCCAACGTACCGTGAAGCCGAAGCAGCAGATCACGTTGCATGTCGACGACGCGGTGCAACAACTCATCGACGCGGCAGGCGGGATGATCGAAACCCTCGCCGTCGTTGGATCGGTGCATCCGGCCACCGGCGACCTGCCCCAGGTGTCGAGCGCTCTCGCGTTCGAGGGTTCGCAGGTCATCGTGTCCGATCTCACCGAGGAGGTCGACGTTGACGCCGAGGCGGCCCGGCTCGATGACGTCATCGCGGATCTCCAGGGCACCATCAAGAACCTAGAGGGTCGACTGAGCAACGAGGGCTACGTGAACAACGCAAAGCCCGAACTGGTTCAGGAAAGCCGCGATCAACTGGCCGCCAGTCAGGCCGATCTCGCGGCCGCAACCACTGCCCGAGAGACACTGGCCACATAGGCCGAACGGCTCTACTCCCTTCATAGACCACCCGCAGTAGGTACTCTCGGGGTTCATGACCGAATCCGCCAGTCTGTGGCGCCTTCCTAACCGGTCGATGGCAATTCTTCTCTGCGTGCTGGTGCTGCTCCCGCCGCTCGTCGGGTTCGCCGTCGCCTCGATGCGGCCCGACCTGTTCCGCGCCGAAGCTGACGCTTTCCACCGGGTTGAGAGCCCGGAATTCGCGGTCACCGACCGGCTTCTGGCCTCTCAGGAAATCAAGGCCAACGCCCGAGCCCTTGCGGTTGAGGTGGCCGAAGCGAACGGAATAACCGCCCAGGAACTGGTCGACAAACTCAGCATCGACAACGTCAGCATCGGGGTGAACAACGACAGCACGGTGCTGCGATTTCACATTCTCGACGAAGACCCCGATGTCGCTCTGACCCTCGTGCAGCAGTACGTCGATGCGTACCTTCGATCCGTTGCTCCGGTCAACGAGGTCCCGGGTCTGGCCGACAATCAGGCCGAACTCGCGCTCCTGGAGGCCGAGCGCGACGAGATTCGGGCCGACCTCGCCGACGCAGTCGCGGCCGGCGATATCGAAGCCCAGGACCGCATTGGCCGCCAGTACGACCGGGTGGTCACCGAACTCGAAATCCTGGTCGAGGTCTGGAACAAGCTGCAGCCCGATCAGCCCGTCGTCATCGCAGAACCCACCGCCGACGCATGGGTTACCGACGACCCGGTAGAGCCTCGACCGCTCCGAACCGCTTCGGTAGGTTTGCTCGGTGGCCTCGTACTCGCCGCCGCTGCGCTGGTTCTGCTGCGTCGCCCATCATCGGGGCCCGATTCCTGACGCCAACGTGACCGCTACCGTCCCCACCCCCACACCCTCCGCCGGCACTCCGGTCCCCGGCCCGCCGAGCAACGGCGTCGACCTCACGGCTGCTGCGCTGGTTGCGGCTCTACTGGCCGCGGCACTCTTGCTGGGAATCGCCGTCCTCTACGGCGGGCTCCTCGCCCTCGCCGGCCTCCTCGCGCTGGCATTCGTCGTGGCGGTCGCTTGCGTGCCGATGATCGGTGTGATCTCGGTCTTGTTGACGACACCCCTGCTCGCCGCTCAGGTACGCGGCTATCTCGTGCCCGGGTTTCGGGTTCACGAGGTCATCATCTTCGCCAGCATCGCCGGCATCGGGCTTCGGGCTCTGATCGCTCATATCTGCGGCTGGGGCCTCCAGCTAAAGCCACATGCCGTCGACATTGCGTTTACCGTCGTGGCATTCACCGGTTCGGTGGTTCCAGCGTTGCTGCAGATCGGCCGGGGTCGCGCCATCAGCACCGAAGGCATCGGACAGCTACTCGTGTTCCCCAAGTACTTCGGGCTCTATCTGCTTATGCGCATCGCGGTGCGCAACATGGCGCAGCTTCGGGTGGCAATTCTCACGATGTGCGGTGTCGGCACGGTGGTATCGGTCATCGCCCTGGCCCAGACGGCAGCGACCGAACGGGTCAACGAAGTGTTCAGCCGTGTCGGCTGGGAGGTCACCGAACATTTCTTCATCGGCAAGACCACCTCCACCATCGGTAACGCGATTCTGCTGGGCATGTATCTATCGATGCTGCTGGCCGTGTCGCTATCGCTGCTGTTCCGCACACTCGCCCGCCGACAGCAGCACATCGTCGCCAACCCGAAAGGTCGCCGAAACACCGTTGCGATCACCGCCATCGCCGGCATCTTGTTCCTCGCGTGCCTGTCTACTGGTCAGATGTCCACGCTCATCGCCGTGTTCTTCGCCGTGGTTATCGGCCTGGTCGCGGTTCACCGGGCCCGCTACTTGGGCCTCTTCCCCGTTATCGGCGTCGTTGCCGTGGTCCCGCTTTGGCCGGTGATCAACAAACGGCTCGAAGAGTTCAGGGGCTTTGACGAACTCCCCCGAAGCTGGGCCGACCGGCTCTCGAATCTTCAAATTCACTTTCTGCCCGAGCTCGGCCAGAACGGAAACTGGTTCTGGAGCGTTCGCCCTGAAACCGCCAAGCTCGATTCGAACAACATCACCGGCGTCGTCTTTCTTGAAAGCGGCTACCTGGCCATGCTCTGGATCGGCGGTGTGTTTCTCTTGGCCGCGATCATCGGCTTCCAGATCACCTCACTTCGAGCGACCTGGCGAAATGTCCGGCACGAGAACCCGTGGGTGGCAGCTGCAGCAACCGGGGCGTTCGTCGGCTTCTTCGCAACGGCGTTCCTCATGCTGATCGACTCCCACCTGACCTTCCGGGGAAGCGCCGATCTGCTCTACACGTTGCTGGCGTTCTCGCTGATCACGGTGGCGCCGCCGCTGGTGATCGGGCGAGCGGGCGCTTCCGCTCGCGACTCGAGCCACGCAGATACCTAGACTCGGGGCGTGAATTCTCTCGTCGTTGGCGGTGTCCCCGAACACTTCAATCTTCCCTGGCATCTCGCCAATGCCACAGGTTCGTTTCATCGCACCGGAACCGATCTCGACTGGCGCGACCAGCACAGCGGCACCGGGCAGATGATGACCGCCCTCGAAGCTGGCGACCTCGACATCGCGATCGCACTCACCGATGGCACCATCAAGGCCATCGCCGAAGGCAACCCGTCCCGCATCGTCCGTTTGTACACGACCTCGCCGCTGCAGTGGGGGGTGCACACGGCAGCCGATGGCAACATCGACGACAGGTCACAGATCACGGCCGAACATCGCTTTGCGATTTCCCGGTTCGGCTCCGGCTCAAATCTCATGGCCTACGTGCTCGCGCGGCGCCTCGGAATCACACTGGACCCTGTCGAATCCTTCGTCGAGGTCGGCACGTTGGAGGGGGCCCGCGAGTCGCTCCTCGCTGGCGAGTCCCAAGTGTTTCTCTGGGACCGTTTCATGACGTCGCCGATCGTCGACGCTGGCGACTTCGCTTTCGCCGACGTGCAGCCAACCCCTTGGCCGTCGTTCACCATCGCGGTTCGCAACGACGTACTCGACACCCGCGGCGACGAGGTGAGAGCCGTGCTCGATGTGGCAGCCGCCTGGGCGAAGACCTTCGAGGCGTTGCCCATCACCGAAGCCGCCTCGGCGGTGGCAAAGCACTATCACCTCGACAACGCGATCGCCGCCGACTGGTTCTCGGTGACCAACTGGGCGGGCGGCGAGGCCATCGACCCCCTCGTCATCGACGATGCACTTGCCGCCCTGGTCGACCTCGGCGTCGTGGATGCCGCAGTTCCCATCGATCAGCTCATCGCGGACATTCCCGCCTGAAATCACTCGAAAAAGACCGAAACGCCCACTGAGCGTCAACATCTTGATTACTCTCCGTGATCGTGGTTCACTGGGTGGCAGCCCGACATGGCAGGACTGTTCGGGCTGGCCAGCGCATGGCCACCGCCAAAGACCCGAGTGATTCGGGCGAGGGAACCACACCACAATGACCGAGAACACCCATTCCTGGGGCCGCAAGCTCGGGACAATCGCTTCAGCGTTTGTCCTGATCGCAAGCATGGCCCTGTTTATCCAAACCACGCCAGCTTCGGGCCAGGGTAGCGCCGGAGACACGGCGCAGATCACCGGCGATACCAAAGCGGTGAAGCCGGGTACGGCAAACCACATCGCACTCATCACGGTGCTCAACTCGAGCAACTCTCCAATGCTCGAATGCCACGGCGTACTCATCAGTCCCACCTACGTCCTCGGAAGCTCGGGCTGTGCAGATGTACCCGGTGCCGCACGCACTCTGGTAACCCTCGGCGCCACCAATGTGGCCAAGCCCATCAAGCACGACTTTGAGAACCGCACCGCCGTATCGAGCGTTGTGCACCCCAACGCCAACGACGCCGCCTGGGGCAGCTATGCCTACGAAATGGCGCTGTACAAGCTCAACAAGGCCTCGACCCGCCGACCAGCCATTCTCGGCGCCGCATCGCGCACCCAGGCCAACGACTCGGGCGTCCTCCAGGGCTATGGCCCCAGCACCTCCCGCGGTGATGACGGTGGCATTCTTCGCCAGGGCAAAGTTGATTTCGCGTCGCGGGCCCGCACCGTCGACATCATGGGCCGAGTTGGTCTGCCCACCTCGACCGCCCCATTCGCCGACTTCATCCTCAGTGATGGTGCGGCGTCGAGTCACGTGAAGTCCTGCGACGATCCCGGCGCTCCCGTCATCACGACCGTCGGCGGCCGGCCCCACGTACTGGCCATCGCAAGTCGCCAGTTCGTCTTCCAGGGCGTCGGCATCTGCAATGACGCCATCGACGAGTTCTTCCACTTCTACTTCAACGTCACCTCGCCGACCAACAGCGAGTGGATCACCTCGGTCGTAGGCAAGACCGGACCAGCCAACGACGTGAAGTGCGCAGGTAAGCCGGCGACGATCTTTGGCACCAATGGCGCCGACGTGATCTTTGGAACCTCCGGAAATGACTTCATCGTCGGCCTCCGAGGCAACGACATCATCAACGGCGTCCGCGGCAAGGACCGCCTGTGTGGCGGAAACGGCGTCGATGCTCTCATCGGCGGCGCCGGCAAGGATATCTGCGACGGCGGCAGCCAGAAGGACCGCTCACCGCGACAGTGCGAGACCAAGAAGAAGATCTAGCCCACTAGCCTTTCAAGCAGAAGACCACCCTTCTAGCTTGCAAACGCGAACTATTCTGGCCGAAACTCTTGTATGCAAGAGTTTCGGCTGGGAGAAGCCGCATCCCTGCTCGGTGTAGGGGTCGATAGCCTCCGACGCTGGGCTGACGATGGCGTCGTCGCTACCACCCGGACCTCCGGCGGGCAGCGTCGAATCGCTGGCGCCGAATTGGCGCGGTTCGCTGTCGAGCGGGCTGAGGCCGCCACCGAGGATTCCGCGGCCGAACTCTCGGCACGGAACCGCTTTGTTGGGCTGGTAACCCGGGTCACGGCCGATACGGTCATGGCCCAGGTCGAACTGCAAGCGGGACCGAACCGCATCGTTTCGTTGATCTCCGCCGAAGCGGTGCGCGATCTGGGGCTCGAGGTCGGCGTTGTGGCAGTGGCCGCGGTCAAGGCCACCAACGTCATCATCGAGCGCCCCGACCGCTGATGCTTCGCTGGGCCCTCACGGCTCTGTTCTCGACAGCCGGACTCCTGTTGTCGGCGTGTGGCGGAGGTTCGCCGGAGACGCTTCGGGTCGACGCCGCAAGCTCACTCGAGCCGGCCTTCGCCGAACTCATCCAGGCGTTCCCCGATCCCGGCGCGGCTATCGAACTCAACGTTGCCGGAAGCTCAACCTTGGCCACCGGAATCATCGAGGGATCCCAGCCCGACATTTTTGCGGCGGCCGACACGACCACCATGCAACGGGTGATCGACGCCGGACTGGCCGACTCTCCTCAGGTCTTTACCACCAACCGGTTGGCGCTGGTCGTGCCGCCGGACGATCCGGCGCAGCTGCTCGATACCACCCCCGGCTCGCTACCCGAGGCGCTGGTCGGCTCCACGGTCGCGCAATGCGCGCCCCAGGTTCCCTGCGGGCGACTCAGCGTTGAAGCGCAAGGGGCGCTCGGCATTGCGGTGACACCAGCAACCGAGGAAGCCAACGTCCGGTCGGTGCTCACCAAGGTCGAGACCGGCGAGGTCGATGCCGGCTTCGTGTACTTCACCGACACCCGGGGTAGCGATGTGGAGATCGTGCCGGTCGACGGCCTCGGCGACTTCGTCAACCGCTACCCCATCGTCGTACTCAGTGCTTCAAAAGAGCGTGCGGCAAATGACGCCTCGGCTGCACAACGATTCGTCGATTTCGTCCTTTCCCCCGAGGGCCAGGAAATCCTCGCTAGCTGGGGCTTCGTCTCGTGAACCGACCTCCGCGGTCCGTTGTGGTGGCGGCGATCCTCGCGGTCGCATTGTTACTGCTTCCGTTGGCCGGACTGGTCGAACGGGCACCCTGGCGGCGCCTTCCCGAGTTACTCACCAGCGACTCGGCGCTCACTGCGCTTCGTCTCTCGCTGGTCGTCAGTGTGGCGGCCACAGTGTTGGTGACGATCTTCGGATTTCCGCTGGCATGGGTGCTCGCCCGCTCCGAGCTTCGAGGGCAACGCCTCATCCGATCCCTGGTGCTTCTTCCGATGGTGCTGCCACCCGTGGTTGGCGGAACCGCGCTCCTCTTTGCCTTGGGAAGGCGGGGGTTTGTCGGTTCGATCCTGGACGACTGGTTTGGGGTAACACTCCTCGGCACGACAACGGCAGCGGTTCTGGCTGCCACCTTCGTCGCCATGCCCTTTTTTGTCACCACGGTCGAAGCTGCACTTCGCGAGGCCAACCGCGACATCGAAGAAGCAGCTGCCACCCTCGGGGCAACGCCCAGCTTCATCATGCGCCGTATCACGCTCCCGCAGGTGAAGGAATCGATGGCGGTGGGACTGGCGCTGGCATGGGCCCGAGCCCTCGGGGAGTTCGGCGCCACCATCACCTTCGCCGGGAACCGAGCGGGCCAAACCCGTACCCTTCCACTCGAGATTTTCCTCGCGCTGGAAAGCGATCCGGACGCGGCCATTGCGCTGAGCCTGGTCTTGGTGGCGGTTTCGCTCGGTGTGTTGCTGATCTCGCGAAACCG
>CAZGVQ010000015.1:0-17098 GCA_964529355.1 uncultured Acidimicrobiales bacterium | reverse complement strand
GGGCGTCATGACCTCGCGGACCAGGGTGTCGCCCAGGTCGATGACCGACTCGATCATCTTGCGTTCGCTCTGCTCGATGACGTCTGACTCCACGGCCGCACGGGCGATTGCCAATAATTCGTCGTCGCTGGCCACCACGGCCGCTCGTCCGGATCGTTCGGGAAGAAACAGACCAGCGACGCCCAACAGGAGTCCGGTGATCCAGCGAATGGGCGGAAATTTGAGCAGTGCAGCAACGACCGGTGCCATAGCCAGGGCGGCCCGGCTCGAGTTCTGCAATGCCCAGGCCTTCGGCACGGCTTCGGCCAGAACGAAGAACACCACCACCTCTACCGCCAGGGCGAGCACGACCCACCGGGGGCCGAACCAGTCCTGCACCAGTGCAGCCACGATCGTTGCCGCAGCCAACTGACAGAAGAGCACCACAAACAGCACAGGGCTCAGCACGTGCTCGCGGTCGCGGCTGGTCAGTAGCGACTCGAGGACTTCGGCACCGTCGCGCTCTTCTTCTCGAAGCGCACTTGCCCGGGCCCGGGTCATGTTGGTCAGGCTCGTTTCGGCCGCTGCAAGAACCGCCGCTGCGAACACGAACACCACAACAGCCAGAATGCCCAGCATCTCGAGCCCGGTCACTGGTGGAACCGCGCCAACAATTCGCGCTCGGCGGCCTGCATGGCGGCCTGCTCGTCGGGTTCGGCGTGGTCCATACCCAGGATGTGCAACACCCCATGCACGATGAGCAACGCCAGTTCGTCTTCGTAGGTGCCCGCATGATTCGGGGCCTGCTCTGCGGCGTAGCTCGGGCAGATCACAATGTCTCCCAAGAGAATGTCTCCCAGAATGTCTCCCAAGAGCGTGTCCCCCAGAGGAACTTCGTCACCCGCGTCGATGGGAAACGACAGCACGTCGGTGCAGCGCTCCTCGCCCATGTGTTGGGCATGAATCTGGGTCATTTCGGCGCGGTCGACGAACAGCAGGTTCGCTTCGCCGGCTTTGACGCCGCGGCTCTCAAACGCCTGGCGGGCCAGTGTCGACCACCGTTCGAGATCGACCGGTTGATCGGTCTGCTCATCGGCGGCAACCACCACGACGCCCGAGCCCGACGCATTCACGAGGTGGTGTCGCTGGCTTTCTCATACGCGTTCACGATGTCCTGGACGATGCGGTGGCGCACCACATCGCGACTCGACAACCGCACGAAGGCCAAGCCGTCGATGCCACCTAGTGTTCGTTCGAGACCCGAGAGGCCACTCTTGCCACCCTTTACGTCGACCTGGCTGATGTCGCCGTTGATGACCACCGTCGACCCAAACCCGATTCGGGTGAGGAACATCTTCATCTGCTGGGGCGTGGTGTTCTGGGCCTCGTCGAGAATGATGAAGCTGTTGTTGAGCGTGCGACCGCGCATGAAGGCCAGCGGCGCAACTTCGACCTGTCCGCGATCGAGCAGTCGCTGCGCGCCTTCCATCTCGACCATGTCATAGAGCGCGTCATAGAGCGGGCGAAGGTAGGGATCGACCTTGGCCAACATATCGCCGGGAAGAAAGCCCAGACTCTCGCCGGCTTCCACAGCCGGGCGGGTGAGAATGATGCGTTCGACAGACTTTGCGTTCAAGGCCTGCACACCCATGGCCACCGCAAGCCAGCTCTTTCCGGTACCGGCGGGGCCGATGCCGAAGGTGATGACATTGTTGGCGATGGCTTCGATGTAGTCCTTCTGCCCGGTTGACTTGGGGCGGATCACCCGCCGGCCGACTTTGAGCATCTTGCCGGCCAGGACTTCGCTGGGCCGCTCATCGGCACGCACCATGTCGATGGTGCGACCTACGGTTCGCGAGTCGAGCCGTTGACCCTGCTGAAGCACCAGTACGAGCTCTTCAAAGAGGTGGCCCACGACGGTGGCATCGGTGCCCCCGACCGAGATCTCGTTCCCTCGCACATGGATGTCGGCGCCGGGGAACGCCTCTTCGACCTTCCTGAGGTACTCATCGCGCTCGCCAAGGAGGGCGGTCATGATGTGATTACCGGGAACGTGGATCTTGAGTTTTGTGTCGGTCAACGAGGATCTTTCTGTCCTGATTCTGGGATTGCACCGGGGTGGCCACTACTGCGCCACTGTTGCAACGGTACCTTTCGTGGGCCAAATTACCCTGTTCGCCGCCGGTGGGTCTTCGTACTCTGGAGCGTGATGTCGGATTCTCATCGCCCACCTTCGCTGTCCACCAGCTCTTTTGGTGACGCGCTGGCGAGTTTCATCGCCGAGGCTCGCGTGGATGAAGCCGCCGATATCCGGGCGAAGCAGCATTGGTTGTCGCAGCAGCTTGCCGAAGAATCAAGGTTTCTGACCACGTTGCAGAACCTGGCCGAGGCGCAGGCACCGCTGGGTTTGGTGCTCACCGGCACCGATGTTCTCCGCTGCAAGGTGGGGGCGGTTGGCGCCGACTTTGTGCACGCGGTGGACGACTTCGCCAACGAACACCTGGTGGCCCTTGCCGCGATCAACCGCATCGAGACCAATTCGGCTCGGGCAGCGGCCGGCGAACCTCGGTGGCCGAGCCCGGTGGAATTCTGGCAGGCGGCCGCCATCATGGCCGAAGACCGGCCCGAGGTGGCCATACACCACCTCGACGGTTCGGGCACCCGAGGCGAACTTCGCAGCGCAACCGTCGACGAGATACGACTCCGCCGCCTCCAACCAACCCACCAGACCATAACCATCCGCCTGGCCTCAGTAGCCAGAATCTCCAAACACCACTAGCCAAGTTAACCAATGGTGCCTGGCACCTTTGGTTAACATTCTGACGCAGGGTGTTGGTGCTGCCGCGTGGTGCGTTCACCTGGTTTTGGGGCGACCACTGCTAAGCGACTGGCCTAGACGAACGAATCGGGCGGTCCGGTAAGGGACCTGCGTTGTTAGTCGGTGGCAGGCGCTGCGTCTGGGTACAGGTGCTCCAGCGTGCCGGGTTGGATCTTGCACGTCTCAATGAACGAATCAACTTCGAGCTGCTTGAGACGGATTACGCGTCCGAACCGGTATGCGGGCAACTGCCCCTCATCAATGAAGCGGTAGAGCGTCCGCGGCGTTATACCTAGCCGCTTTGCAGCATCTGCTGTGCTCATCCACTGCACGTCATCAATTCCCATACCGTCTGTTCTATCTCATGCCGAACCCGAGGTGTTGCATCTCGAAATTACATGACATGTATGCAAATGTCGAGATTGATACGTAAAAACCTGTAAAAGGATTCTCAGCTGCCCACATAGATGCTCAAGTGCGCAAAAGTAGCTTCAAGGAGATTTGAAACTATTTGTTGTGCATTGAAAATGACTGAAGTATCTATAGATGGGGAGGTCGGGCGGAGAGGTCTCGATCGGGGTTGAGGGGAAAGATCTATGGGGAATGCGGCAAAAGGCGTGCTTGGTGACCGTCAAGCGACCGACTCGGACGCTCGTCGGACCACCGCAACGGAGTCTGCCAGGCAAAGCACCGGCCGTCGCAGCATAGGAAGACATCGGCCGCTCCCCTCCGGACGGGCCGTGGTGGGCGGACTGCTGATTGCTCTTGCCGCCGTTGGTGGATTCGTGCTGTCGGGCCAGGACGCCGTTGATGTTCGTGTCGGCTACATGGTGGCCGCAAGCGACCTCCCGCCCGGGCACGTTCTCGAAGCCACCGACGTTCGTACCGAACTGCTCGACCTGCCGGCCGAACTCGCCGCGGCCGCAACCACCGCCGAGAGCCAACTCGACCTGATCGGCGCAGTTGTCCTCGGGCCCGTGGGCTCCGGGGAGCTGTTACAACGACAGGCGCTGACCCCGCCCGGAGTGCCCGGACAGGCATCGACTGCGGTGGAGTTCTCCTTCAGCATCGATGAGAGCAGTGTTCCTCGCTCACTCCGTCCAGGCGAACACATCGCAATGCTCTCGACCACCGGACGCGACAACGCCGCGGTGACCGAAGTGATTGTCGCCGACGCAGTGGTAACCGACGTGGAGATGGACGACGATGGCTTCGGTGCGACCGGTGACGTCACCGTCACGATTGCCATAGGCGATTCTGAGGATGTCCTGTCAGCGGTGAACGCCGCGCAAGCCACAGAGATAACGATTCTGCGAATCCCCGCTGACGGCACGCTTGTACTGCCAGCGAGCACGGCCCTGCCTGAGCCCGAACCCGACGCGGTGCAATTGCCGTTACCACTCCCTGTGGAAGGGGACACAGATGACGACTGATCGCTATGTCATCGTCGGTGTCGCGACCGCCCGGGCCGAGTGGTTCCGGTCGACCAGCCAGTGGGCAACATCGTCGGCCCTTCCCATCGAGTTCCTTCGTTGTATCTCAGCCGACGAAGCCCGAGCCCGCCTGAATTCAGGTCGTCCGCACTCTGCGCTGGTGATCGATGAGCGCACCGCCGGGCTCGACCGTGACCTCATCAAGACTGCGGACGACAACGGATGCGCAGTTTTCGTAATCACCGCCCAGGGAAGCGGTCGCGATTGGCTTGAGCTCGGAGCCAGCGACGAGATCAGCGCCGAGGACTTCGATCGAAGCTGGCTACTCGACGCTCTTCGACGCCACGCGCAGCCCATCGCCGACATTGCTCCGAAGACCGCCGTCGATCTGGTGACCGATCAACCCCCGGCATGGACCGGAACGGTGATTGCTGTGACCGGCCCGGGCGGGACGGGCGCCTCGACCGCGGCCATGGCGATAGCGCAAGGAATTGGCAGCGATCCACGGGAGCATGCCCTCGTCTGCCTTGCCGATCTGAAGCTCGATGCAGAGCTGGCGGTCCTGCACGACGCACGCGACGTCGTGCCCGGACTGCAGGAACTCATCGATCTCCATCGCACCGGAGTTCCCTCGCGATCGCAGGTCCAGGAGGGTTGCTTCTGCATCGAACAACGCAACTACGACCTGCTGCTCGGTCTCAGAAACCACCGAGACTGGACCACCCTGCGCCGGCGCAGCAGCGAGGTGGCGTTGGCCGGACTCACTCGCTCGTACCGGCATGTGGTCCTCGACGTCGATGCCGACGTCGAGGGTGAGTCAGACACCGGCTCGATCGACGTCGAGGACCGCAACACACTTGCCCACGTCGCCTTCCGCACCGCCGATGTGGTGGTGGTCGTGGGCGACGGCTCGATGAAGGGACTGTTCGCTCTGACCCGCACGGTGCAACGGCTGACCGACTTCGGTGTTGAACCGACGTCGCTTGTGGTCGTCATCAATCGGGCACCAAGGCGAGTCGGCCGGCGGATCGAGCTGGTCAACAGTTTCACCGACCTTGTTTCACCAGAACTGGAAGGGGTCATCAGCTCCCCGATACTCGTGCCATATCGACGATCGTTGGCCGAGGTCGTTCGCGATGTTGCTCCGCTTCCTGCAGCCTTGGTGAAGCCACTCACCACCGAAGTCCTGGCCCGGCGAAGTGCCGAGCCAGCAGATTCGACAGCCCACGTGGCGGACGAGAGAGAGCCCGAGCTCGTCAAGCCCGGGAGCCTCGCGTCGCTGACTGCGCCTGCCACGGGCACATCTCCAGGGACATCTACATGACCATTCTTGAACCCGAACTGTCACCCCTCGCCGCGGTCGAAGACGCGGTCCAGCTCCACGCCAAGGACCTGCAACTAGACGTCGGCGAACCCGGAGCCGATCAACAGCTCCGAGATCTGATCGACACCGAGATCCAGCGTTGGAGCGTTGACTATCGACGCGGACTTCGCCCCTTTGACCTCTCCGAACCCGATGTTGTCGCCGAGCGAGCGTTTCGCAACATCGCCGGGTACGGACCACTGGCCCCACTCCTGGCCGACGACGACGTCTGGGAGATCATGGTGAACGGCCCCGACGCCATCTTCGTCAAACGACACAGAGGCGAGAGCGGCTACCACCACGAGTCGTTTCACGACGATGCGCACATCGAGCGCACACTGACCAAGGTCCTGAACGATGCGAGCGGTTCGCACCGAAAGCTCGACCCGTCCGAAGGCCTCCAGGATGCGCAGCTCGACACCGGAGCGCGACTCCATATCGTTCATCGCGACATCGCCAACGGTGGGCACCTCATGGTGAACATCCGAAAGTTCACCGGCGTTGCTTTTCGACGCCTCGACCAACTGGTCGATTCGGGTTCGATGACCCCGGCCGCGGCGGAGTTTCTTGCGGCCTGCGTCCGCGCCCGCCAGACCATCGTGTTCGCCGGCGCTCCGGGGAGCGGCAAAACGACGTTACTTTCGTGTTGCGCCGCAGAGCTCGACCCGTCGCTTCGAGTCGTCGTGGCCGAGGAAGTATTCGAGGCCGACATCCCGCTGCCCAACGTCGCCAGCATGCAGACTCGAGCTCCACGCGCCGACCGGCCCGGTGTTGACCTCCGGAGGTTGGTGGCCGGGTTTCTTCGAATGGCACCAGACATCGCCATCGTCGGCGAAGTCCGCGACCAGGAAGCCCTTCCGCTATTGCTCACCTTGTCGAGCGGGGTAAAGGGCTACACCACCATCCATGCCGGCTCAGCCAGACAGGCGCTGTCGCGTCTGCGATTCATCGCTCAGCTGGCGGAGACCAGCAACGAAATCCCCATGTCTGCGCTTAACAATCTGGTCAGCGAGGCCGTCGACGTGGTCGTCCACTGCGAGAGAACAGCTGATGGGCCGGTAGTGAGTGAGATCGTCTGCGTCGAAGATCAGGCGGCTGGTCCGGACGCAACCGCCTTCACGGTAACCAACGTGTTCGGACGATCGGGTCAGAACAGCAGCCTCGCGTGGAGCGGTTCGCTTCCTATGCGGGTCGGCGCCGCGTTGGAGTCGTCGGGCACCAGCCTCCGGGAACTGCTCGGTGTCGATTCGGTCGGTGTCGATTCGGTCGGCGGCGATTCCGTGAGCCGCTCATGACGCGTCTCGCAATCTCACTCATCGCGGCCACCGGCGTCTTCTATCTCTACACCGCGCTGGTTTTTGGATGGCGCCAACTCGGAATCGCACCAGCGCCCGCACCCAACCGAACGAAGGAACGGACCACCCTTAACCAGTGGCTTCTCCAGGCTGGACTCGACGACGTGAACCGCGGCGAGTTCATTGTGGTGGTCGGGGCGCTGGCAACGCTGGGCGGCTCGATTGCCTATGCGCTTTTCGGTGGAGTGCTTCCCCTGCTCGGAATGGCATTGTTCGGCGCCACCTTCCCGATCGCCTCGTATCGTCAGCGGCGCCGAACCCGCCGTGACCGGGCGCGCGACGCATGGCCCCGCATGCTCGAAGAGATCCGACTGCTCACGTCCTCGGTTGGCCGTTCTGTACCCCAGGCGCTGTTTGAAGTCGGCCAACGGGCTCCTGAAGAGATGCGCTCGGCGTTTGATGCAGCCCACCGCGAATGGCTGCTGTCCACCGACTTCGAAAAGACGGTGGCCGTCCTCAAGGATCGACTGGCCGACGCAACGGCCGACGTCACGTTCGAAACGCTCCTGATCGCCCACGAACTCGGCGGAAGCGATCTTGGCCGGCGCCTCGATTCGCTCATCGAAGATCGAATTCAGGACACCCAAGGTCGCAAAGATGCACAGAGTCGCCAGGCCGGCGCTCGATTCGCGCGGTTCTTCGTGTTGATCGTCCCCATCGGCATGGCGCTCGCCGGCATGTCGATCGGCAACGGTCGAGCGGCCTACCAGAGCCCAACCGGTCAGCTAGTGGTGGTGATCGCGCTCGCTTCGATCGTCGGCTGTTGGTTCTGGGCCGGGCACATCATGCGGCTTCCCGACGAGCGACGGGTGTTCACCGCATGAGCCTTCGGATCGCAATGTTGTTGTTCGGTGGCGCGTGGTTCGGCGCGACACTGTTGCTCGCCGAGCTGCGGACCTTTCGCCGCCGCCCCCTCACCGACCGCCTCACTCCCTACGTTCCGGGCGGCATGGCACGACCAAGTACCGCAGGGCTCTTGTCGGTCGGATCGTTTCGGGATGTCGTCGCCCCTCTGTCGCGGTCTATCGGCGAGCGGGTTGCCCGACTGTTTGGCGTCAGCGAGGAGCTTGGTGTTCGGCTCGAGCGTATTCACTCTCCCGTTTCGAGCACCGAGTACCGAGTCCAGCAGATCGGGTGGAGCGTGGCGACCCTGATCGTCGGCAGCATCGCCACCATTGCCCTCGGGCTACCGCCGGCGGTAGCCGGACTCCTCCTGTTCGGAGGTCCGGTCCTTGCGTTCCTCGTCATGGAGCAGCGCATCGCCCGGGCTTCAGACCAGTGGAAACGTCGGGTCTTTCTCGAGCTCCCGGTCGTGGCCGAACAGCTGGGTATGTTACTCGGGTCCGGTTACTCGCTCGGCGGGGCCGTGAGCCGCCTCACCGATCGAGGCGATGGCGCAACCGCCCAGGATCTGGGCAGGGTCCGACGCCGGACTCGGCAGGGACTCAGTGACGTTGAGGCGCTGCGCGAATGGGCGCTGCTGGCCGACCAACCTGCAGTCGATCGGCTCGTGAGTGTCCTGGCACTCAACAGCGATGCTTCAGACCTCGGCCGACTCGTGGGCGAGGAAGCCCGGTCGATCCGCCGCGATGTGCAGCGCGAGCTCATCGAGAGCATCGAGCGCCGAACTCAACAGGTGTGGATCCCGGTCACCATCGCAACCCTCATCCCGGGCGTGATGCTCATGCTCGTTCCTTTCATCGATGCCCTCTCGGTGTTCTCCGGACAATGAATCCCCGCTGCCCCTTCCACTCCCCGAAATCAAGCAACCACTGACAAGAGAAACGAAAGCGAACACAAATGATGAATCCCAAAGCAATCCAGCTGGCACTCGCCCTGACGGCCGCGCGCGATGCGCTTGTCGAACGAGCAACCGACGACCGCGGCGAAGGTGTGATCTCGATGGCACTGGCGATCCTGATCGTCGCCTTCCTCGGCGTAGCAGCATGGCTGGCGTTCAAGGGCATTCTTGACGACAGCTCAAACAACGTGAAGACCCAGGTCGACCAGATTGGCGGCTAGCCGCAGGCAGCGGGCGAGATCAACAGGCGGACAGGATCGCGGAGCAGGCATCTTCTCGATGGTGTTCGGGCTGGGAATGTTTCTGGTCCTGTTGCTCTTTGGCGTGCAGGTGATATTCAGCCTCTACGCCCGCTCGGTGGTCACCAGCGTTGGCTACGAAGGAGCCCGGACGGTGGCTGGGTTCGACGCGTCCGAACGGCGGGCGGCGGCCACCGGCACGGTAACCAGCCAGATGCGGTCGCGGCTTGGCCAGTTCGGCCGGGAGCGCCTCACCGTCGCGTGGGACCTTTCTGACCCCGACGTCGTGGTACTCACGGTCAACGCGGACATCCCGACCGTGCTCCCTCTGCTCGGTGCGGAAGGGTCAAAACTCTCGACGATCGACCGCAGTTTCGAGGTCCGAACCGAAGAGTTCAAGGACCAGTGACGACTCCACGCAGCAGCTTCGATTGGCGCAACGATGACGGCTTTGTCGGCGGCGCCGAGGCACTCCCGTTCGGGTTCCTCGTCTTTGTCATTGGCGCACTGATGATCGTCAACGCCTGGGCGGTCGTCGATGCCAAACTCGCCGTAACCGCGGCATCTCGAGAAGGTGTTCGCGTGTTTGTGGAGAGCGATGAAGCGGTCGCTGGCGCAGCAGCGAATTCGCGGGCCAACCAGGCTCTGGCCGCCTTCGGGCGATCCGACGGCCGCGAGCGGGTCGGATCAATCGTTGCTGAGGCGGCCTTTGCCCGGTGTGCTCGGGTCTCGATGGAGGTCAGCTATGAGGTTCCCGCCATCACCCTCCCGTGGATCGGCGGATTTGGCGAGTCCATCGTCGTGCGCTCGGTGCATTCGGAGATCATCGACCCCTACCGCGATGGCGTACCTGAAGGCGGATGCTGATGCGACGCACCGACCGAGGCTCGGCACTGATGTTCATGCCCGCCGCCGTGCTGATTCTGGTGGTGCTGGGCGCTCTTGCCGTCGACTTCACCGCGGTACACCTTCGCCAACGCGAGCTCGAAAACGCAGCCGATGCGGCCGCCAACGATGCCGCCGCCGCAGCGGTGGACCAACAGATCCTGCGAAGCACCGGCGACCTGATTCTCGACCCGGCCTTGGCCCAACAGGTCATCGCGGTGTCGGTCGGCGCCCGCAATCTCCCCGATGCCAGCATCGCCGGAGCCGATGTCGCCGACACCGAAGTAACCGTGACTCTCACCATGAGCGTCGACTACATCTTCGGCAAAGCACTCGGCCTGCCCGGCACCCAGCTCACTGCAACCGGAGCAGCCCAACTCGAGTAGGTGTGTAGCTCCGCTAAGTTCCCAAAACTCCCCCTAGAACGCAGAAGGCATCGTCGCTAGTCTGCGTGACGTGACATGCACTGGAACGGATTGTGGGATCCGTCGGGTCTGGTACCGCTCCCTTGGCATCATTGCCGTGCTCGCTTCGTTTGCGTCCCTTGCCGCCTTCTCGGTGGTTTCGCCCGAAACAGCCGCTGCCGCTCCCCCGCCGGAAGCAGGCAACCGGATCCTCGTGCTGCATGACTCGGTGGTCAACAGCGCCCGTGACGAGATCATCGACGCCTTTCCCAACAAACGGCTGGAGTTTGTTGGCTTCGGCGGACTTCGGGTGTCGGGCGCCGTCGACCTCATAACAGCCCACCCCGACCTGGTGACCAGCGACGTCATCGTCGAGCTCGGCACCAACTACGACAACAAACCCAAGGAGTTCCGTAACGACCTCGATGAGCTCATGAAGCTCATGAGCAAGGCCAACCGCGTGTTGTGGCTTCAGCCATCGCGGTTTCGCAAGGCCATCGCCGAGCCCCGAGGCATCATCCGCAGCGCCACCCAGCGCTACCCGAATCTTCAGGTCATCGATTGGGGCGCCGAGACCGCCCGAAACGACAAGTACACCCAGTCCGATGGCATCCATCTAAAGGGCCCGGGCCCCAAGGCACTGGCCACCTTCATGGCCGACCATCTGCTCGGGCGCGCACCCTGGAACCGAATTCCCGAAGGCCAGCTCGAAGAGGTCAAGGTCAACAAGGTCGACCGCCGTGCCGGCGAGCCACGGCCTCGGGTTCGCATCAAAGGCTGGGCCTATGACCCCGACCTGTTGTCCAAACCCTGGGTGCGCATCATCGTCGACGGCCGCATGATCCGTGCTGCCCAAACCACCAACATTCCCCGCCCCGGGTTGGCCGACCGACTCGACCACGGAAGCGACATGATCGGCTTTGACCGACTGATCCGACTGACCCGCGGCAAACACAAGTTATGTATCGAGGTCAACAACCACGACGGTCTGGCGCCAGGCACGCTCGACTGCCACACATTCACGGTGTAGTCCCGGCTGGTTGGGTTAGTGCGCTTGGCCTATAAAACCCCTCGCCGAATGACCGATGAAGCAGAATGCGGCAGCTCTCTGCAACCCGGTCACCCTTCAGCGCAGTTCGTCCCGCGGCGATCCTCGCGGTTGTCTCGCTCGTGCTCAGCGTTCTCCTGTTGGTGCCTGCTACCTCGCAATCGCCGGCCGGTGCTACCCCGCCGCCCGAAACCGGCGACCGCATTCTGCTTCTTCACGACTCGGTAGCCAACGGCGCCCGCAACCCCATCGCCGATGTGTTCGAGGGTCGCCACGTCGAGTGGGTTGGCTTCGGCGGACTCCACGTGTGGGCCGCAGTCGAAATTCTCAAAGACCGTCCCGACCTCATCGAGAAGAACGTCATCGTCGAACTCGGCACCAACTACGACAACGACCCCGTGAAGTTCCGCAACGACCTTGACGACCTCATGGCTCTCCTCTCCGATGCCGATCATGTGCTGTGGCTCAAGCCCTCGATCTTCCGCGTGAAGATCAAAGACGTCCACGTCGAAATCGATGCAGCAACCCGCCGGTACCCCAACCTGCACGCTGTCGATTGGGGCGCGGTAACCGCCGCCAACACCCACTTCACCACCGCAGACAACATTCATATGCAGGGTCTGGGCGGCCAAGCCCTCGCCGACTTCATGCACGACAACCTCACCGGCGTCGAAGAATGGAACCGCATCCCCCAGGGAAACATGGGGCGGGCCCGGGTAAAGGGCAACAAGGTCCAGGTGCACGGCTGGGCATTCGACCCCGACATCGCGGGACAGATCAAGCTCCAGATCCTGGTGAACGGCCAGGTGTTCGGAAACGTCAAGACCAAGAAAAACAAGCCGACGCTCGCTCGCAAACTCGATCACGAGTCAAAGAAGCTCGGCTATAACCGTCGCATCGTGCTCCCGAGTGGCCGCCACTCGGTTTGTGTCCAGGCCACCAATGGGGACGGGCTCGGCAAAATCCTCATCGGGTGCCAGATAGCGACCGTCAGCTAGTTCTAGGCTCGGCGGTCTGTGATCACCGATATTCTCAACTGGCTCGAGTCGGCCACCAGCAGCCCGTGGTTCTATCTGGTCATCTTCGCCATCGCTCTCCTGGACTCGGTGATCCCCGCGGTCCCCAGCGAGACCACGATGATTCTGGGCGGCATCGCCGCCGGACAGGGCGAGCTCATCATTGCGCTGGTGATCGTGTTGGGTGCGCTCGGCGCCTTCGCCGGCGATCAGCTCGCCTACCAGCTCGGGCTTCGAGCCAGCGACTTCCTGAAACGGCGGCTCTTCAGCACCGAGAAAGGCGAAGAGCGGCTGGCCAACGCCAGCAAACAGATCGCGAAGCGCGGCGGGCCGCTCTTGATAACCGCGCGCTTCATTCCTGGCGGGCGAACCGCCATGACCTGCTCCTGTGGCATCACCCAACAACCGCTCGGTTGGTTCATCAAGTGGGACATCATCGCCGCGATTTTGTGGGCCTCCTATGCCGGCGGCCTCGGGTTCATCTTCGGTGAACGGTTCGAGGACGACCACACCACCGCCTTCTACCTGGCGTTTGGCGCGGCACTCGGTATCACGGCGCTGATCGAGATCGTGCGGTGGGTCCTCGAGCGCCGCAAAGCCCCAGCAGCGTCCTAGCAATTCGGCAGTGCCGTTAGGGAATCAGCAGCACCTTGCCGGTGGTCGAGCGCCCCTCGAGCATCTGATGGGCTTGCGATGCCTCGGCCAGCGCCAAACGCTCGCTGATCCGCACATCGAGCCCGGCCCCACCGGTCTCGCCAGAGTCTCCGATCATCGCGAACAGCGAGGCGGCCTTCGCCCGGAGCACATCGGGTGTCGAGATGTAGTCGAACAATGTCGGCCGGGTCAGGAAGATCGACCCGTTCGACGACAACGCCAAGGGACTCACCGGTTCAACCGGCCCGGACGCATTGCCAAACGTAGCCATCAGCCCTCGACGACGCAGCAGCGCCAGGCCGCGGTCGAAGGTCTGAGCCCCCACGCCGTCATACACCACATCGAGCGGTCGCGGGCCAGCGATTTCCTCGATGGCGTCGCCAAAGTCCACCTGGGTGTACTCGATGACATGGTCGGCGCCGGCGGCAGCCGCCAGCTCGGCCTTCGACGGTGAACCCACCGTGGTGAAGACCTCGGCACCTCGCGCTTTCGCCATCTGAATCATCAACAACCCGACGCCTCCGGCGCCGGCATGAATCAGACACCGCTGGCCCGACTCGAGAGGCCAGGTGTCATCCACCAGATACTGCGCGGTCAGACCCTGCAACATCACTGCTGCAGCGACGTCCAATGAAACCGCCGCTGGCACCGGCACGAGTGAATCGACCGAGTGCACCTGTTGCTCCGCATAGGACCCGAGCGCCCCGGTCCACGCCACCTGGTCGCCAACGGCAAAGTCGGCAACCCCTTCACCCATCGCCGTGATGGTGCCCGCCCCTTCGAGCCCGAGGCCCGACGGTAAGGGCAACGGGTACAACCCCGACCGGTGATAGGTATCGATGAAGTTGAGGCCGGCCGCGGCCACTTCCACCAATACCTCACCCGAACCGGGCTCGGGAGTGTCCACATCGACCAGCTCGAGAACCTCGGGGCCGCCGGTTGCCGTGAACTGCACCTTCTTCATGCGAGGGCGTCCTTTGCTTTCGACATCTTGTCGAGCATGGGCAGGGATTCCTCCCGGGAGACCGGTGGCAGCATGAACACCGCACGGTCGATACCGCCATCGCGATACTGCTGGAGGATCTCCGCCTTGGGCGGGGCCGCGTAGATGCTGATTTCGAAAGCCTCGGCGTCGCGACCAGCCTCGGCTACCAAGGCCCGAGCTTCGGCCGCCATCGCCACCAGGTCGCCATCGCGACCACCGATGGGAATCCAGCCGTCGCCGTATCGGATCGCCCGCTTCACCGCGTGCGGAAACCCACCGCCGACGTGAACTGGCGGGTGCGGCTTCTGCATGGGCTTGGGCCACACCATGCACTTGTCGAAGTCCACCAGGTCGCCGTGATACTCCGGCTCATCCTCGGTCCATAGCGCCTTCATGGCCTCAATACGCTCGCGCATGAGCTTCCAACGACCCTTGAAATCGGTTGTGCCGTGATCGGCCATCTCCTCGGCGTTCCAACCGCCACCCACACCGAACAGAAAGCGACCGCCGCTGAGGTTGTCGAGGCTCGCGACCTGCTTGGCCAGCTGCATCGGGTCGCGCTGGGGAACCAGGGCGATACCGGTTCCCAGCTTCAGCTTGCTGGTGACCGCTGCGGCCATCGACAACGCGACAAACGGGTCGACGACGTCGTAGTACATCTTGGGAAGGTCGGGGCCGCCGGGCCACGGCGATTCACGCGAGCTGGGAATGTGAGAGTGCTCGGCGACCCATAGCGATTCGAAGCCTCGTTGTTCAAGTTCGGTGGCCAATTCGGCCGGAGCCATCGAGTAGTCGGTCGGAAACGTCGTTACGCCAAGGTGCATGGCGTCACCCTAGTCCCCCAACAACCGGGACTTCCCAAGGCGAAATGAGCCGAATTGCCCTTGTCGGGCGCCGTGGTGGGGCGGTACTTCTGGTCTCCGTGGCTACCAATATGCTCGAACCATCCGTGGACCCCGCCTTCGACCAACAGCAGGAGCGTTGGGGAGAACTGCGGCCATCCGAACCAACCGTTGCACCCCTTGCCGCCGGCCAAATCGGCAACCCCGGCGGCCCAGGGAACGCCAACCATGACGACGACGGCCGCTCCATCGCGCCCATCATCGTGCTTGGCATTCTTCTCCTTGGCCTGACCATTGCGCTCATCGTCGTCCGCGGCAACGCATCGCCCACCGACGAGCAAGACGTCCCCCAGCCCACCGAATCCATCGTGATCGAAGAAGAGGAAGCTACCGACGCCGCTCCCCCGGTCGACGACGCTGAAGACGCCGCCGAGGAAGAGGTTGCCGAGGAACCCGAGGCCACCAACCCAACAGGCCCCTTCGTCGAACCCGCCGTGACGCTGACCGACGAAACCGTAACCCTCACCGGCGGACAGCCCGACCAGGCCACCGCCGACCGCATCGCCGGTGAAGTCGCCGCCATCGTCGGCGCCGACAACGTCACCAACGACTTTGTCATCGACACCCGGGCCCCGGCCGATGGCCAGATCGGCATGCTCACAAGCACCGACAGCCTCACCTACCTCGAAGATTCCTTCCGGGTAACCGACGCTTCGCAGCGCCAGCTCGAACTCACCGCCTACGTCCTCGAGCAGAACCCCGAGGCCATGCTCACCATCACGAACCACGTAGCCAGCAGCGGCGACCCGGTCGCCGACGCCGAGGTGTCACAAACCGACGCCGACCGCTTGATCGTGTTCTTCTCCGAACGCGGCATTGATCCGGCCCGAGTGATCGCCCTCGGCCTCGGCTCTGCCGTGCCGGTCGACGCCGATGCAGCGCCCGACGCAATCGAAAACCGACGCTCGGACCTCAGCATCTCGCTGCCCTAAGGCAAGCGACTGGCCCGAAACCAGGCCAACATCTGCAGCAACGCTGATCCCCACAGGGCCAGGGCAACAATCCAGGCAAACCAGTGGCCATCGCTGAGCGCAACAATCAACCCACCGGCGCCCACCAGCAGCAGGTTGAAACCAATCAGTGAACCAAACGCCGCTCGGGGAATTCGCGGGCGACCCATTTCCTTGAGCTGGGTAATGACTGCGGGGCTCAGTGCGCCTCGGCTTTCGCCGTAGTAGCCGCCCACATCGGCGTTGGCCAACGATGCCTTTTCAAGCACGATCGCCACGCCGCTCACCAGCAAGAGCAACGCGCCACCAGCCAGGCAGATCCAGGAGAACCACAGCATCGACGTGATGCTACTGCTGGCCAGAGGACCTTCGACTAGCGGCGACCAGATACCCGGACCGCTACCGCGCCGCTCACGACCAGGAACAAACCGAACAGTATGAGCATTCGGTGAGCAGCACCGGTAAAGGCCAACTGCGGTGGGTTCTGCTGATCGGGGTCCTGCGAACCGTCGGTTGACTGCAGCGGCACCAGACCAAGGTCGATGGTGAGGTCATCGAGCGGGTCGATGGTGGTCGAGTCGCTGCGAGGGGTCTCCTCCAGCGGTACCCCTTCCTGAAGCACGAACGGGCCGGCAACGATTCGGCCCTGGTCGTCCACCCGGGCGTCGTTGTCGCCGTCGCCGTCTGCTGGCGCGTCCTGCGTGAGATCCTCGGCAAGGGTCGTGGGCGAGAGCCCGAACGCCACGCCACCGACATCGCGAGCCGAATCCGAAACCCGAATCACGTAGGCACCAGGTGCCAGGCCGTCGAAGAGAAACATGCCCTGCTCATCGGTGGTCGTCGTCGCCGAAGGCGCACTGTGGGATGCCGTCACGTCAGCGCCCAGATCGTCGGCCACCTTGTACAACTCGAGCTCCAAGCCCACCAGCGCATCTTCATCGTCACCGCGGAGGCCGTTGCCATCGGAGTCAACCCAGGCCTGATTGCCTACCGCGAACCGTTGATCGATAAATGCGGTGTCGTGATCGTCCTCGTCGCCGCCGCTGTTGTCGATGACATCGTCGACCGTGGCATCGAAATTGAACTCGTCAGGCTCCGAGTCGACGTCTTGCAGCTCGACGCCGTCTACGCTGATAGCCGTTACCGCCGACACCTCAGCCTCGGTCGACAGGTAGCCGAACGGGTCGACGAACCCGTCGGAGATCCGCAGCGTCACGGGAAACGAAACGGTCTGTCCCGGAAGGAGTGGGCCGTTCAGGGTGGCTT